>JAUIIQ010000062.1 GCA_030431585.1 Gammaproteobacteria bacterium
ACCAGCACTGACAGGCTGAATAACAACACCAGCACCCGCGTGTTGCGGCGGGCGATGTCCTGCTGTTGGAAGAAGTCCATGGCTCAGTCTACCGGGCGTTGCGAGGCGGACAAGGCAATGCCGTGTCCTGGCGCTGCTGTCTAAAACGTGACCTTTGGCGCTGCCTGAATCTGCGCTGTGTCATCGAACTCCAGCAGTTGCGCATCCTCCGGGTGGCCAAAAGAGGCGGCAAAGAACACCGGTGGAAAGCTCTGGCGATAGGTGTTGAATACCATTACCGCATCGTTATAACCCTGCCGGGCGAAAGCAATCCTGTTCTCGGTGGTGGTCAGTTCCTCTGACAGCTGCTGCATGTTTTCGCTGGCTTTCAGGTCCGGATAGGCTTCCATGGTGACGTTCAGTTTGCCCAGTGCGCCTTGCAAGGCGTTTTCTGCGCTGGCCAGTTTGCTGATATCGGCCCCGCCCAGGTTGCCACCTTCCATCGCCTTGAGTATCGCCGCGGCATCGTTGCGGGCTGTTACCACTGCGTCCAGCGTCTCGCGCTCATGATCCATATAGCCTTTCGCGGTTTCAACCAGATTGGGGATCAGGTCATAGCGGCGCTTGAGTTGTACCTCTATTTGCGCAAAGGCGTTCTTGAAACGGTTTTTCAGGCTGACCAGTTTGTTGTAGATACTGATGATGTAAATCACCAGAGCCAGTGCTACCAGCAGCAGTATTGTAAAGCCGGACATAATATTCTCCCCACACCTGTGCGTTTTTGGATACAGCGTTTTTTGGTGCCCGCTCGCATATTAGCAAGTGATGGCTCCAGGGTCGTAGTGAAATCAACAGAAATCACCAGGTGAAAGCCTGCCCCAGGGTCAGCTCACTGGCCAGGGCGGACCTCTACCGGAACACCATTGACGGCTGCATTGCCGCACAGGTCGTCCAGAAAATGGTCGTCGGTGAGGTCATTGCAGCTCACTCCCGCATGAGCCTGTGCAATACGCGTTTGCGTGCCCTGGCGATTGTGGCCATAGCCGTGTGGCAGGCTTACCACCCCCGGCATCATTTCATCACTGGCCTGCACGATAACGGCTACCTCGCCGACACGCGAACTAACCTGAACTTGACTGCCATCGCTGATATTCCTCGCCTGCATATCCTGTGGGTGCATCAGTAGTGTGCAGCGATCGCGGCCTTTTACTAGCCTTCGGTAATTATGCATCCAGGAATTATTCGAGCGTACGTGACGCCGGCCGATGAGCTTCAGCTGGCCGGTCTCGGCATTTGCGAAGTCTGCGCGCAGTCGGTCGAGGTCCGCCAGTGGCTCCGGTGTGTCGCAGCGAATGTGTTTGTCTGCCGTGAGCAAGCGCGCCGGCAGCTGCGATTGCAGGGGCCCCAGATCAATTCCCGAGGGATGTTTTCTGAGTTCATCCAGGCTCAGGCCGCGATCCTTCCAGGGGCCCGCCTGCAGGCCCATATCGATTATCTGCTCAGGGGGTACCGCCGGCTGCGCCTCTTGTCCCAGGCCTTTGGCAACACGTTGCCCTAGCTCGCTGAAGATCTCCCAGTCGTGTAAGGCACCGTCGGGCCTGGCGAAGACCGGCGGGTTATAGCGGGTGGTGTTGCGCATTGCCAGCAGGTGGAAAGAGAGGTCGTAGTGGTCGTGCTCCAGTGGCGAAGTGGGCGGCAGAATAATGTCTGCGTGACGGGTGGTTTCGTTGATGTACGGATCCAGTGACACCATGAAGTCCAGCTGCTCCAGTGCGTCGTCCAGTTGCCTGCCGTTGGGGGTAGACAATACCGGGTTTCCGGCAGCCGTGAACAAGGCGCGAATCTGCCCCTGGCCGGGCGTGGTAATTTCCTCTGCCAGCGCCGCTGCCGGCAGTTCGCGGTCGAATTCCGGCAGGCCGCGCACCCGGCTTTGGTGGCGGTTGAAACCGCCGGGGCCACTGGTAGCCACTGCGTCCACCGCGGGCGTGGCAAAGAGGCTACCACCCGGTTTGTCCAGGTTGCCGGTGGCGATGTTGATCAGTTGTATCAGCCATTGGCAAAGTCCGCCATAGCGCTGTGTTGACAGCCCCATGCGGCCGTAGCAAATTCCTGCCTCGGCAGAGGCCAGTTCACGCGCCAAACGGCGAATGTCTTCGGCATTGATTCCAGTATGCGTTGCTGCGAAACCGGCGGTGAAGCCCGCTATGGCCTGTTCTACTTCCGATAGCCCAGTGGTGAAGGGCGCAAGATGGCCCGGGTCGACCAGCCCTTCAGCGAACAAAGTGTTGAGAATACCAAGCAGCAGTAATGCATCCGTTCCCGGGGTAATGAAAAAATGCTCGCTGGCCAGTTCCGCTGTTTCGGTGCGCCGCGGATCCACGACCACCAGCTTACCGCCACGGGCCTTCAGCGCCTTGATGCGCTTTTTGACATCGGGAACTGTCCACAGGCTGCCGTTTGAGGCCAGTGGGTTGGCGCCCAGCATCAGAAAGTAGTGGGTGTGGTCTATGTCGGGGACGGGAAACAGGGATTTGTGCCCAAACAGCCACATTGAGGTCAGGTGGTGGGGCAACTGATCCACTGAGGTCGCGGAAAAGCGGTTCTGGGTACGTATATGGCGGAACAGGTTTCCCTGGTGCGTCATCATGCCGTAGTTGTGTACCGAGGGGTTACCGGCATACACGCCCACCGCGTTTACCCCGTGCTGGTTGATGGTGTTTACCAGCGCCTCGGCAGTTTTATCGAGGGCCTCTTCCCAGCTGATTGTCTGCCAGTGAATGCTGCCGTCGTCCGCAGTGACCTTCTGCACCGGCTGGCGCAGGCGGTCAGCATCTTCGTGGATGTCCTGCAGCGCGACCGCTTTTGGGCAGATATGCCCTCGGCTGAGTGGGTCGTTCTTGTCACCCTTGATCGACAGAATCTTCTCATCCCGGGTTTCTATCACCAGCCCGCAAATGGCTTCGCAAAGGTGGCAGGCGCGGTAGTGGGTGTTCGTCATGAGTGAGCCTCAGGATTTCGTGGATGATTGGGAGGACGCGCCATCGAGCGTGACCAGCCCCGCAGTTTGTATCGCCGTTAGCAGTTTCTCCATATCGTGTAACAACTGCTCTGGCGCTACGTCGTATTCTGCCAACAGGGTGTCATACACAGCCTGTAATTCTCCGCATTCCTGCACTAGCTGCCAGATGCGCGTACCCACTTCATCCAGGCCAAAGTAGTGCTCACTTTTCAGGTCCAGCAGTACCGTCTCTCCAGACACCTCCTGTGAGATGACTTCCGGTGAAACGACGACGGTCTGGTTGAGGTTCATCTCTACTGTCCCTGCTGCTGTGCGTGATGCACAGGTTGCGTTGAGTGGCCCTGAAAATCAAGCCATGGGGACAGTCGGGGGTGTCTGCAGAAAAAGGTTCATCGCACATTAGCGGGGAATGAGGCGCTCAAACAGAAGGCCGCTGTGATCGTGGTATACCCCCGAAAGGGAGTCAAAGGGGGTTCGACCGCTCGGGGGTATACCGCGATTTCAGTGGCCGCTCAGCTGGAAAGTGTCTATCCACCAGGCAACCCCGCTAATCTGCGAAGAGCCGAAAAAAGGCCGGTCAAACAACCAGCCCTTCCTCTTTTACCTTGTAATCTGCCAGCCCTTAATCGCAGCCTCCAGAGAGGCTGTTTACCCATTCGCGAACGAGCGCCACGCCTTCATCGTGGACGATGCTGCGGCCTATCTCCGGCATGCGCACGTCCGGCTCGTTGGAGGCCATGCGGTAGACCGTGATGGAGGCGTCCGCGTCACCGGGTACGATATCGTTTTTCAGGCCACCCGAGCCGGAACCTGCTGCCACCGGCTGTTTGCAAATGCCATAGCTCGTACCAAGCTCGCGCCAGTATTCAAGTGACAGGCCGGAGTTGCTGGCAAACCCCTCGGGGCGGTGACAATGAGCGCAGTTGATGTCCAGGTAGCCTTTGGCACGCGCTTCCAGCGGCAGTGACGGGTCGTCCCAGGCCGGCACGGTGTCGATGCTGTCCGCATCCGCTGGCGCGCCTGCGAGTATATCCTGCTCCCACATGTACTCCAGCTGGTTGACGGACTCACCGTCATACATGTTGTTCATGTTCAGGAATCGCGCCTTCGGCCCGATGGGAACAACCACCGTCTCCATATTGCGGCCACTGCCTGTTTCCGGCCGCGTGAGGTTATGGCAGGTTTTACAGCTGTTGGCGTCAGGAATAACATAGTTGGTACTGCGTGTATTGCCATCGGAATGGATCCAGGTGAGTTCCCGGGTGCCGCCCGCCAGGGTGAGGTCTGCCGCAGTACCGTCTTCGCGCCAGGTGTAGGGCAGGGTCGCCCAGCCGTCCTTGCGGTGCAGCAGCAATCGGGTCTCAATTATCACCTCGCCCGCGGCCTCGTTAAGAAAGTCGTTGGGCATGGTGAACGTTTTGGCAATGATGGTGCCTACCGGGAAGTCCAGGCTCTCCCGGCTGGAGTAGGCGGCCTGCTTGCCTGGTGGCACGAACACAAAACGGTACTTTTCTGCGTAGTCGGTAAACAGCGGTGTGATCAGCTGATAGTGGGTGCCGCCGTTGGCTGCACGCCTGGGTTCCAGCGCATCGCTGAAAAGGTTGTAGCTGGCCAGCGAGGGGCAGTTGACTTCCAGTGCGTCAAAATTGGGTTCGCTGCCCTCGGGCGAACACAGGGCCGCAATCTCTTCTTCGGTCAGGGGCTGTTCACCTTCGGCAATCACATCGGGCGTATCCAGTACGACTTCGGGCAACGAGGCATGGGCGCAGTTGAAGTAGTCTTCGGTGATTTCAGCGCCGTTCGCGCCGAAGACGATGCCTCGGCTAACCGATGAGTCTTCAGCGATGCAGATTCTGTCCTGCTCGGGGAAGCGGCTGGCGCTTTCGCCAATGCCATCGTAGACGATTTGAGGAATGCCACCGGCATTGATGAACAGGTCAGCAACATCGGTAGCCAGGTCTGCGGGTTCGAAGCCATTGTTGCTGTAGCTGTTGTCGTGAATATACACGCGACGCGGTGCACCATCGTAGTTGGGGTCGTCGGTGGTGAAGCCGCTGATATCGTAGTGCACGATAACAATGGCCGCTGACTGGTTGTCTTCAATGGTGTTGTCGAAAACCTGTACGTCGGAAAAGGCCATGATAAGCATGCCGGTACCGGTAGGGACCACACCGACAATATTGCCTTCAGGGGCGAAGTTGGGCGTGTTGTTGTTGCGCACGATATTGTTGTACACACGGGTGCGTGCTCCCTCCCGGGAGAGGTTGGGCAGGTCGAACACCAGAATGCCACCGGTGTTGTCTACAGCGGTGTTGTCGTAGACCTCCGAATTTGTAGAGTTTTCAATTTCGATGCCGGCCACATTCAGCGAGACGGTGTTGCGGCGCACGATAATCTTGTCTGACTGCCCCACGTAGACGCCTGCGTCCGATGCGCCGATGACGGTGCTGTCTTCAATCAGCACATTTTCCGTCTGCACCGGGTACAGGCCGTAGGCGCCGTTTTCCTCACAGGCGCCGCAAGTCCATTCCACGCGCATGCGGCGCATGGTTACGCCGTTGCTGAACTTGAACTTGATGCCGTCCGAGGGCGGATCAATCATGGCAAAATCTTCCAGCACCACGTTGTTGCTGGTTACCAGAAGACTCTCGCCACCGCTATTTTGGCCGGCAAAGTTGAGCACGGTCTGCTGCTGCCCCTGGCCACGCAGTGTGATGTTGTTGACGTCCAGCCCCAGCGCCGTATCGAGCGTGAATTCACCTTCTGGCAGTTCAATGATCTGGCCTGGTCGCGCGCCAATCAGCGCCTCGATCAGCCGTGTCTGGAAGCCATCTCCCCCGGTAATAGTCACCAGATTGGGGTCCACGGGCGTCTCCGGCTGTTCCGTGTCCGGTTGCTCCAGCTGTTGCGATGAGCGGCTGCCGCCGTCGGAACAGGCAGACAGCAGGGCCAGCCCCATCAGCATTACGAGGGCGGCGAGGTGAGTCGGTATTTTCATTGCTGCATTCTCATTTTTATTGGTTATTGGTATCCAGCGCACAGGTATCGCCAGGGTGAAGCGTGTGGAGTATACGAGTGTGACTTAAATGAAGCTGAACGGGAATGAGTCTAGCACGCTGTGCGAGAACTGGGTTCAGGGCGGTGGTGGATGGCTGGGCTAAGGCGTATGAGCAGCACTGCCCTGCAGCCCGCACCCAAACAGTAGTAACTGCGGCACCAGGCCCCTGATATCACAGCCATTTCCCGGCGTGATAAAAGAGGCTTGCGAGGTCACCATAAAATGCATATTATGTGCATATTAATGATCTGTCCCGGTCCGTGCGGGTCAGTCAAAGAACCAACAATTGAAAATCGGGGAGAACTCCAATGTCCGAAGTGCTAACGAGATCAGCGGCGCGGAACATCTTTTACGGTGGTTCGCTGTTTTTCTTCCTTTTGTTCGCTGGACTGACGGCGCATAGCCACTGGTACATGGTCAATGTCTCTACCGACAGCGAGGGCCTCACCGAGCAGGTGAAGCAGGGCAAGCACGTTTGGGAAGAGAACAGCTGCATCAATTGCCACAGCATACTGGGAGAAGGTGCTTATTTCGCGCCTGAACTGGGCAATGTGTGGACGCGGTATGGCGGCAGGGAAAATGCAGAAGCTGCCCGCGCTGGCCTCAAAGGCTGGATTCGCGCGCAGCCACTGAATATCCCGGATCGCCGTGTCATGCCGAAATTCGATCTCAGCGAGGAAGAACTGGACGCGCTGATCGATTTCCTGCAATGGACGGATTCAATTGATACCCAGGGCTGGCCACCGACGCCGGCAGGTTAAGCCAGGGGCAGCATGCACATATCACGGCACGCTAGAAGTTTACCGTTAGAGGGTTAGAACAATGAAATATGAAACACAGCGGGTGGCCTATCCGTTCTTCGCCGTTGCAATGGCACTGTTTGCGTTGCAAATCCTGTTCGGGATATTGGCAGCCACCGTCTACATCATGCCTGAGTTCCTCGCCGAGGCTATGCCCTTCCATATCATGCGTATGAGCCATACCAATCTGCTGGTGGTCTGGTTATTGATGGGTTTTATGGGGTGCACGTACTACCTCATGCCGGAGGAGGCCGAACAGGAAATTCACAGCCCGATGATCGCCTACGTGCAACTGGCGATATTTGCCGTGGCTGGTGCCGGTGCCCTGCTCAGCTATCAGTTCGGTATTCATGAAGGCAGGGAGTTTCTCGAGCAGCCGCTGTGGTCGAAGATACTGATTACTGTCTCTTTCCTGATGTTTCTCTATAACACCAGCATCACGCTGTACAAAGGTCGTAAAACTGCTATCAACCTGGTGTTGATGCTGGGCCTCTGGCTGGCGGCCGTGTTCTGGCTGTTCGCATTCTTCAATCCCAGCAATCTCGCCGTGGACAAGCTGTACTGGTGGTGGGTGGTTCACCTGTGGGTGGAAGGCGTCTGGGAATTGATCATGGCGTCACTTCTGGCCTATCTGCTGATCAAGATGACAGGTGTAGACCGCGAAGTGATCGAAAAGTGGCTCTATGTGATTATCGGCCTGGCGCTGTTCTCCGGCCTGTTGGGCACGGGGCACCATTACTACTGGATTGGAGCGCCGGGTTACTGGCAGCCTTTGTCCAGTATCTTCTCAACGCTGGAAGTACTGCCCTTCTTTGCCATGGTCATGTTTGCTTTCTTCATGTTCTGGAAGGGTCGCCGCAATCATCCCAACAAGAGCGCTATGCTGTGGACACTTGGCAGTGCAACCCTGGCTTTCTTTGGCGCTGGCGTGTGGGGCTTTATGCACACGCTTTCGTTTATCAACTACTATACTCACGGGACGCAGGTTACGGCGGCACACGGTCACCTGGCATTCTTTGGCGCGTATGTGATGATGATCCTGGCAGTGATAACGTACGCCATGCCGCAGTTGCGCAGAGTGCAACCCTACAACCAGATCCTGAATATGTGGAGTTTCTGGTTGATGAGTTCGGCCATGTGCTTCATGACCTTCACGCTGACCTTTGCCGGTGTGGTGCAGACGCACTTGCAGCGAGTGATGGGCATGAACTACATGGAAGTACAGGACCAGTTGCAGTTGTTCTACTTCATGCGCCTGGGTGCGGGAGTTGTTGTAGCGATCGCAGCAGTCGTCTTCTTCATCTCGATATTCGGGCCAGTGAGGGAGCAGGCCTCGGCTGCGGCTGACAGCTAGCAGCTAGCAGATATTGCGCCGGCCCGCTTGTGCTGTAGTTTCGCCAGCTGTAGCCAGGTGGGTATCGAGAGTGTCACATGCAGTTGCTTTCTCGTTAAGGCGCAAATGCGACCGTTTCACGTGACGCTTCCCTCCCGGTTCGCACAGAGATGAAGAAAACCGAATTGCAGGAGATAAGCAATGGACACCCTGGCTACCACCGAATCGCATTTACAGCACGATGTCCCTTTCTATGAGCCGGTAGGAAACGAGTGTCAACTGTTCGAGCAGGCTTACAAACAGCGCCTGCCTCTATTACTGAAAGGCCCTACCGGCTGTGGCAAGACCCGGTTTGTCAGTCATATGGCGGCCAGGCTGGGCCGTCCGCTATTTACCGTGTCCTGTCATGATGACCTCACCGCCGCAGACCTCACCGGCCGCTACCTGTTGCAGGGTGGCGAGACGCGCTGGGTTGACGGACCGCTGACCCAGGCCGTGCGTGAGGGCGGTATCTGTTATCTGGACGAGGTAGTGGAGGCGCGCAAGGATGTGACGGTGGTCTTGCACCCACTCACCGATGACCGTCGCCTGCTTCCCCTGGAACGCACCGGTGAACTGCTGGAGGCCCCGGACGACTTTATGCTGGTGGTGTCCTACAACCCGGGCTATCAGCATATACTCAAATCGCTGAAGCCCAGCACCCGGCAGCGCTTTGTTGCCAAGAGTTTTGACTTTCCCCCGCCTGACCTGGAGCGCAACATAGTCGCCGCCGAAAGCGGGTTGCCCGCACAGCAGTGTGCTGCGTTGATCAACCTGGCTGCGCGGCTGCGGGCTATGAAAGGCCAGGACCTGGAGGAGGGTGTGTCCACCCGTCTGCTGATTTACTGTGCCACGCTTATCGCCGATGGCATGCCTGCCACCCAGGCCGCCCGGGCAACCTTGGTAGAACCACTGAGCGACGATGCCGACGTTCAGGAGGGACTGATGGAGGCGGTTCGCGCCACCTTCGGCGAAGATTGACGGGCTTTTGCTGTGCTTGAATGGCTGGAATTTGAGGAAAACGTGGGTCGATTCTGGCATCGCTGGGTATCCTCTCACAGCGCCAGCTTTCCCGTTTATCCGGAGGCCGCCGTGGCGCTGGAGAGTATTGCCGGCCCGCTGGCCGTGTTCTTCCGTGCTGGCGGCGGGCCGGGGGGTGTAGCCGTCTCCTCCATTGCCGCCCGGGCTTCCTCGCACCGACTCAGCTTGCGCCAGCGCCTTGGGCTGGACGAGGAGATGCTGGACCTTGCGCGCCTCGACGAAGAAAACCTGCTGCTGCCCCCGCGCATCGCCCTGTTCGACGACCCCCGGCGCAATCGGGAGTTGTACTTCTGGCTGGCAGCGATGCTTGCCGCCATGACACCCATGCGTCAATTCAAGGACCCACTGCGACAGAATCTGGTTGCACTGCGTCAGGTGGTTGCGGCAACCCGGTCTGCGCTGGCAGGTTTTCCCGGATTGGAAAAAAGCCACAGCTGGCTGCAGCGGGAAATGCTAACGATGCGTCCGCAGCGTGAACTACCGCCTGCAGAAGCTGCGATGGAAGAGGTGATTTGCCACCTGCTGGGCGCAGATGGGGAGCTGTCCGCCGAAGCTATGCGCTACCTTGATGCAGTGCAGGACGAAGAAATGAGTCTGCGCGAGTATCGCGCTCCGCAGACTTACCGGCAACCTCTGCCGGTGCCGCTTTGGGCCAGTCTCAACCATCTGGGGACAGCCGCCGGTCCACTGGTGGAAGATGAGGATGCTGCGGAACCGCCCGCGCCGTCCAACCAACAGATTCAGGACAAGCGCAAAGCTGAGCGGCGCCGTCAGGACCAGTCCGAGCGCGATGACCCGCTGGTGTTCAATCGTTTCGAAAAAATTCTCTCCTTTGCTGAGATGGTTAATGTTAACCGTATGGTTGATGAGGACGAAGATGAGAACGCCCGCAGCAACGCTGAGCAAATGGATGAGATTACCCTCAGCCCCAATCAGCAGCGCGCAGCCTCCCAGCTGAAAATGGACCTCGATCTGTCGCCGGGTGCGGCATCTGGCGAGCAATTGAGTGGTGAGCATACCTACCCGGAATGGAATTTTCGCAAACAGTGCTACCAGCCCGGCCACTGTAAAGTGCTGAGCGGAACGCACGAGGAGGAGGGTGACAACCAGGCGCATGATGAGCAAACCCGGCGGCGTATTCGTCGCGTAAGACAGCAGTTCGAAGCGCTGCGACCGCGTCGGGAGTGGCTGCGTGGCCAGGTCGATGGCAACGAACTGGATATGGACGCATTGGTGCGCGCACACTGCGACCTGGCGGCGCTAGGTGACAACAGTGCGGGGCTGTACATGAGCACTCGTGCCCAGGCGAGGGACCTGGCCATATCCATACTGATAGATGTCTCCCTCTCTACCGATGCGTGGGTTGAGGACCGCCGGGTGATCGATATCGAGAAGGAGGCGCTGCTGGTGCTGGCACATGGCCTCGCCACCTGCGGTGACGACTACAGTATCCAGAGCTTCACTTCACACCGGCGTCACCGGGTATGGGTGAACACCCTCAAGTCGTTTGATGAGCCCATGAGCGAGCTGACTGAGCGGCGTATCGCTGCGCTCAAGCCCGGGCACTACACCCGTATGGGGGCGGCTATCCGGCACGCCGCGGTAGATCTGGGCAAGCGCCCCAACCGGCACCGCTTGTTGCTGGTGCTGACTGACGGCAAACCGAATGACAGTGACTATTACGAAGGGCGCTACGGCATTGAGGATACGCGTCGTGCGATACTGGAAGCTCGCAGACAGGAACTGAAGGTGTTCGGGGTGACTATAGACCGTGACGCGCAGGATTACATCGGCCAGCTGTTCGGACGAGGCGGCTACGCTATGGTGCACAAGCCAGAGCATCTGTCCCAGGCGCTCCCGGGTATTTACCGGCAGATTATCTCCAGCTGATATGCCAGCGCTAAGGGAAGTGGTATGAGAGTGTCTCGCGAAGCCGTTGCCCTGGTGGCAGGTGTTGTGCTGTGTATTGCCGCTGTGACGCCCTTTGTACTGGCGATCAACTACTACGACTGGGGAGTTGGCCTGATGTTGGCGGCCCCGGTGTTTGTCTGGCTGCTGCTTCAGGCCGGGAAAAAACTGGAACGTTGGGCCCGCAATGAGCCCGACACGGACCCCCCCGATCCCGATTATCCTGATGACGCGCAGTAACTACAGCGCAACCCAGTAGCCCAGCCCCACCAGGAGTATCGTGGCTGCCAACAGGCAGAGGAAGCCGCCGCGCCAGCCGGGGCTGGAGGCACGCAGGTTGAGATAGACCATCAGTATCTGCTGCACTTTGAATGCCGCGCTCAGCAGTACCAGGGCAATGCTCCAGAGTGGTAAGGGCAGCATGCGGGAGTCATTGCCCAACTGGGCCGACCACATGGAGAACAGCGTCAGCGCCATCAGCATGAGCCATGTTGTCAGCAGGCGTCGGTGACCTGGAAGCTGTGCGACCTGATCGTCTTGCATTGGTGTGTGGTCCTCAGCGCAGCAGGTAGAGCAGCGGATAGAGCATTACCCAGATCAGGTCAACCATGTGCCAGAATGCGGTGACCGTTTCAACGTTTTGCCGTGACGTATAACAGGCAGCCAGTGCCAGCAGGCCCAGGCCGAATATCACATGTGCCAGGTGAAATGCTGTAAGCAGATAGTAATAGCTGAAAAAAGTATTGGTCTCAGGTGTGAGGCCGACCCCCAGCTTGTCCACATACTCCATCACTTTGATCACGCAGAACGCCAGGCCCAGTGCCATGGTCAGTGAGAGCCAGTGTCGACTGCGCCCTACCTTGCCTGCGGTGATGGCCTGTACCGCCAGCGCAGCGCAAAGCCCGCTGGTCAGCAGGACCATGGTATTGAGGCCCCCCGCTACTGGGTCCAGATGCAACTGAGAGGCGTTGAACAGTGCCGGTTGCTGTGTCCTTTGCCAGGCAAAGATGACGAAGAAAGCCGAAAAGACCAGCATCTCGCCGAGGATCAGGACCCACATCAAGGGGTTACCAGGCAGCGTGGAAAGCGGCCCCCAGTCGTCCTGTGGTGCAGCCGTCATGCTTAGTTACCCAGGCCAAACAGCCAGCTCCTGGGTGCATCGATGGCCTGGTTCGAGGTTAGCCGATGAATTCCTACCGCGCAGCGGCCCATCATCCAGATGATGCCCGCGGTAAAGAACAGATAACCGAATGTCCAGGCATAGACAGATGACAGCCCCAGTTGGCCGGCACCCTTCCAGAGTAATATGGCGGCCGCTGTGGCAAGCATGCCCAGCCAGAAGGTGCGTATCTGGAACTGCAGGTGGGTGTCCAGCCAGGCGGCGCCGCGGCCGCGGCGCCAGTGTGCGATCAGTGCGCCCAGCGGCGCTGTAATCACTGCCATGATGCTGCCTATGTACAGGCCGTAAATCACCACTACGTAACCTCGGCCGGGTGCGCTTTTGTCATGCACCTCGACGGTTGCTGGCTGTGGGTTGCTAGTCGCTGAGTTCATGGCTAGTTCCTCCGCATCGACCTGTTGTGGGCAGAGAGCGAATCCTGATCGTTACTGTGGTGACGCCGAAGCGATGCCGCTCAATAAGATTCATATTATATGCATAATATAGCGGATTCGCCAGTGAAACGTAGAGCGAACGGCGTATCAATTGAGGTTGAGAATCCGGATTAGGTCTGCCTTTTCCGGGCCAGAGACAATATCCTCCAGCGTGTAGCTGTCGAGGGTGGAGAGGAAGGCTTGTAAGGCTTCTGCGAGCATGAACTTTAGCTTGCAGGCGGGCGTTACAATGCACTGGTTGTTGTCGCCTAGGCACTCAGCCAGCGCCATATCGTTTTCCATTGCCTTGACCAGCTCGCCCAGGCGTATCTCCGATGCCGGGCGCTTGAGCTTCAGTCCACCGTTCTTGCCTCGCAGGGCCACTACATAGTCTCGTTGGCTCAATTCCTGAACAACTTTCATCAGGTGGTTTCTGGAAATGTCGTATTGCTGGGCAATTTCGCGGATGGTAGCGCGCTCTTCCGTGCTGACAGCCAGGTAAATCAATACGCGAAAAGAGTAATCCGTATAGGCAGTGAGGCGCATGGTGGATACCAGCAGGATAATACTGGGCCAGTATACAAAAGAAGTTAAACAGGTGCATCTTTAACGGCCTGCAAGATATAGGGGGGCTGCCATAGTTCGAAGCTTAATTTGTACCAGATGCATGCAATAACTGTCTTCCCCGCTGTGATTGCAGCCTCAGCCTGTCCGTGCTGTGGGGGAATTGATACAGTAATCCTGTTTCTGTGGCTGATCATCTCCATGGGCCGCCGTTAGCAATAAGTTCGCCAATAAATGAATGAGTAAACCTGTATGCCAAAGCAATCCCCTTACCTGACGCGCTGCCTCGGCGTTGCGCTGTGTATTGCCGTCCTGGGCGCCTGCTCGGACAGCAGCGACCGACCTACCCTGCCGCCCGAGCCTGAATATCTTCCCATTGCGGTGGCAGATGTCTCCATGCCCCCGGATGAGGGCGGCATAAATTTGCTGGCGCAGAATTTCGATCTGGCTGATGTGGGTTATCAGCAGGCGGAGTATTTCCTTGAGGGCAACGCCTCTGCCTTCACCAACTTGAACGAATTGCTGGCGGATGGACAGTGGCAGGCCGAACCGGTGGAGCAGGCGGCCTACAAGACCCGCATCGTCGTCTATCGTCCGATTGATCCGGACGACTTCAACGGCATCGTGTTGATGGAGTGGCTGAATGTTACGGCGGGTTTTGAAACTCCCCCGAGCTGGGGTACGGGGCAGCTTGAAATGCGCCGCGGTGGCTCGATCTGGATTGGTGTGTCGGCACAGTTTGTCGGCATTGAAGGCAGTGAGAACGGCCTGTTGCCCCTGCACCTTAAAGCGGTCAACCCGGCTCGATACGGCTCGCTGGTCCACCCGGGCGACAGCTTCTCCTACGACATCTTTTCGCAGGTCGCCCAGGCAGTGCGGGAGCCAACCGGTATCGACCCACTGGACGGTCTGGTGGCGGAGCACATCATTGCCTATGGTGAGTCGCAATCAGCCGGGCGCCTCACTACCTACGTGAATGCCATACACCCGCTCTACAATACCTTCGACGGCTACATGATTCACAGCCGCGGCCGTGGCAGCTCATCGCTGTCCCAGGACCCCCTGGTCAGTATTCCCGCTCCGGAGGCACCGCAGGTACGCACTGACCTGAACGTGCCGGTGATGACCTTCGAAACAGAAACGGATGTCGTCTTCCTTGGCTATGCGGACGCGCGCCAGCCCGACACGGACATGATCAGGACCTGGGAAGTGGCCGGCACCGCGCACGGTGACTACTACACGTTTGTGACGGGTAGAGATGACACCGTGGGCGACCCCGTATTTGCGTCAGTGGTCGAGGAGAATTCAGTTCTGGGCTTCATCTCCTGCGACAGGCCCATTAATAACGGCCCTCATCACTATGTATTCAACACCGCGGTGAGAGCGCTTAACGATTGGGTGACCACAGGGACACCTCCAGCGAGTTCCCCTCTGCTGGAGATCAACGACGATGGCTCGGACTACCTATACGATGACCTTGGCAATGCCCTGGGCGGCATCCGCACGCCTTACGTAGACGCGCCCTCAGCTATTCTCCGCGGTGAACCTAATACCGGCGCCGGCTTCTGCCGCCTGTTTGGCACCACCTCCCTGTTTACCGCCGAGCAAATGGCATCACTATATGTGGACGAAAGCGGCTTTGTGGACGCGGTGACAGACGCCACCAATGCGGCGCTGGAAGCTGGTTTTCTGCTGCAGGAGGATGCCGAGGCGATTATCACCTGGGCACCACAGCAGTGGCGCTCGCAAACCGCTGACGCACCTTGAGGAAACGGCCATAGCGACAGCGCTGATTCGCGTAAAGAGTTTTTTCTGAGAGAAGAGTCCGGGGGATCGGACTCGGCTCTTCATCATTAACGGGGGACACCGGCATTCATTAAACTGAATTTGCGAAGTTCGTTTAATGGAGAGAACACCGATGTCCCACGCAGGAGTAATATTAGGCCTTCCGGAGTTGGAGGTCGAACGGGTTGATCGTAACGACGCGATTGCTGTCTATGCCAGACCTAAAAAGCGACCCAGTTGCATCCGCTGCCAACACCCTCGGGTTCGCATTAAGGCGACGTATCAGCGCACCCTGAAACACACCCGCCAGGGCAATCAGCTGATTACCTTGCATCTCAGGGCACCGAAGTACCATTGTCCGCGTTGTGGCCGCTACTTCCGCCATCGGTTCAAAGGTGTTCGGCCTCGCTTCAGGGCCTCAGAGGCCTTCCGGCTCGAAGTCTTTGAGACACACGACGGGGGTGTGACCCAGGCCAAGCTGGAGCGCACGCACAGGATCAGCGCGGCCACCACCGAGCGCTGGTATCAGAGCT
>JAUIIQ010000063.1 GCA_030431585.1 Gammaproteobacteria bacterium
CGGCTTGTTTTGAAACCGCGGGTTATTACATTGTGAACCTGGATATCAATACTCTCGTCTCAGGCAGACTCTGGAACGTAAACAAACGTGAGATCGTACTGTCCGGCAGAGTTATGTCTGTCATACATGTTGCGGATGGGCGTGTGATCGAACATCATGACTATGTTGAGTACTCAAATGCGGATCGCCTCGTTGCCGAACTCCAGAGAAAGTATGGGAGAACTGGTCCCGATACCGATGAAGCGAATTAAAACAGGGCGCGATCATTTCCTGGATCGTTTACCGGTCCTTCTGATCGCACACCATCGCGTTTCGGATATTCATCATCCTTTGCCTGCTTGAGTTACAAGTATCAGGAAGCACAAGGAACCCAGTATGTATTTATGCCAGGTAAATACTTCAGAAATACTCTACCCAGTGACCGATCCACGGTTCCTGAGATTCTCAGCAGGAGCCAGAATAATTAATCGTAAGATCAAATCTGCGAAAGGTTTTATATGCGGAGAGCAAATCTACGACAATGACAGGCTATTCATCACAAGATCTGTATGGGAGTCTCCAGAAGATCTGGTGTCGTTCATTTTTTCCGGTACTCATCGTAAGTTTATGGGAGAAGCGTCTACCTGGTTCAAGTCTTCTGAGCAACCGTCGCTGGCTTTGTGGTTTAGTTCCGATCCAGCACTTCCCGAGCTTGATCTGTGCGAGAGAAAACTGGAGCAATTAAGAGAATTTGGAGAGTCAGATAATCTTAAAGGAGTAAAATGGCTTTCTCAATTCGCCTGTCAAGCCCCCGGCACTGCCGGTGCAGGACGCGCTAACCTGCGCCTCAGCCCGAAATGATATTCACCCGGAGGATGAATGGAGCTTAATCAGGTAACCTTACCCGTCAGCAATATGGAAGACGCGGTCCAGTTCTACCTTACGCTGGGTTTTACCCAAATAGTGGATACACCTCATTACGCTCGCTTCGCCTGCCCAGACGGCGATGCCACGTTCTCTCTATCGCTGGAAAGCGGTGAGTGTGAAAATCATGCCGTTATCTATTTCGAGCACAAAAATCTTGAAGAACTCTGCCAGAGCCTCGCTCGTAGAGGCATTGTTTTTGAACAACAACCGACAGAGCAGCCGTATCTTTGGAAAGAAGCTATAGTCAAAGATCCGTCCGGCAATAAAATCAAGCTGTACTGGGCTGGAGAGAACCGGCTGAACCCACCGTGGAAGGTGAACAAACGCGCATAGAAGCTGTTTTTCATATCGCACTGACAAAGGATGAGTACCGTTATGTTCAGAGGTCAGGGCCTTGCGAAGCCCCAAACTAAATCGCTGGTCGGGGCCCTGGTCGCTGCTATCCTGGTTGCCTTAGGATCACAGGCCTCCCCCATGCTGGGGTATGCTTTCGCGCTGTTGGCCATGCTAATGATCATCGTCGCCCTGCATATGGAGTCGATCTGGCCAACTCAATCGAGAAAGGAAAACACACTGGTCTTCTCGGTATTCTGGGGGTTAATGCTCGGTGGTATCTTGCCTTTTGTTGTGGGCGTCTTCCTGGAAGGTGGATTATCTGCGGTATATGAATTGTTCACGTCATAGCTATGATTCTTCCCCATGGCTTAGCTATCGCGTGATGGTACTCGGGCTGCCCGAGGCGCTGGAGAAACAGGGATAGCCAGTGTCCGCGCCAGTTCTGAATACTGATCATCTCATAATCAGGGCCTTTCAAAGAAAGGATCTGGAACAGTTTGCCCGGTATCGCGCATCTGACGCTGTGGCACGGTACCAGAGCTGGACAGACTTTACCTACAATGATGCGGTCGAGCTGTTTGAAAGTACGGATTATTCAACATTTGGGCGGCGGGGGAACTGGTATCAACTTGCTATAACCACCTGCCAGGAAGATGAGTTGGTGGGTGATCTCGCCGTTTTTTTTGCAGGACAGGATCAAGTCGAGATAGGGTTTACGATCGCACCCCAGCACCAACACCAGAATATTGCATCAGAGGCCGTCTCCAGATTGCTGGATTACTTATTCGGTGATCTCTGCAAGCACCGGGTGGTAGCGACCACCGATGCCAGAAACACGGCTGCAAATAGACTTCTGGAAAAATTGGGCTTTGGCCGCAAAAGGCAACTCACTCAAAGTGTTTTCTTTAAAGGCGAGTGGGCTGAGGAGTATCGTTGGGTCTTGCTGAGCTCTGAAGAAAAGTTCACCTGAACGGGCAATGGACTGGCAGGCTGCAATAGTGCTGAAAGGGTGATGCAGAGAGGGGTTAGACGTTGCACGAAATTGAGCTACTTGTTGATCTCCACAAGGGCGCTGACCGGCAAGGCCCCGGAGGCGATGCTGAGACTGTAAAGGCCATTGATCTTGCTGGTTTAGATCGAGATGTGCCATTGAGTATTGCTGATATTGGCTGTGGCACGGGGGCCTCTGCGCTCGTGCTGGCGCGCTTACTGAACGCCAGAATTATAGCTGTAGATTTTCTACAAGAGTTTCTGGATGTGCTTTCGGGCAGGGCGCGTCGCGCAGGTATGGACGATAAAATCATCCCGCTTTGTGCGTCAATGGAACGACTCCCGTTCGAGAGCGAAGCGTTCGACGTGATCTGGTCTGAAGGCGCTATCTATAATATTGGGTATGGAAAAGGTCTTGCCGATTGGAGGCGCTTCTTGAAGCCGGGCGGTCTGCTTGTTGCCTCAGAGATCACGTGGCTAACGACATCTCGACCCCCACAGATTCAGAATTACTGGGACAACCAATACCCGGAAATAGATACCGCATCGGCAAAGGTAAAGATACTGGAAGAGAATGGTTATTCGCCTATCGGCTATTTCGTTCTGCCGGAGCACTGCTGGCTGGCAAATTACTACGATCCAATGCGTAGCAGTATGAGCGCTTTTCTCACTCGGCACAGAGGCAGCGAAAAAGCCCGCGATATTATTGAGGCAGAGCGCCGCGAGATTGAGCTCTACCTGAATTACAAAGCATACTTCGGTTATGGCGTATACGTCGCAAGGAAGCTGGACGGAGCATATTCTCTGCCCGATGTATCAGAATATAGACAAGGCAGTTAAGAAGCGCAGTCAGTCGTGGGCAGCTTTTCCCTGGCTGCGCGGTCTAACCCACTCCTCTTTCATTGCCTTCCCAGTACTGGGCCCTGACGGCTTTCTTGTCGGGCTTGCCTACCGGGGTAAGCGGAATGCTGGCCACGAAGTCCACGGACTTGGGTGCCTGCACTGAGCCCTTTTTGTCTTTCACCAGCGCCTGTATCTCCGCGGCGAGTTCGTCTGAGCCCTCTATCCCGGGCTTGGGCACTACAACGGCTTTCACGGCCTCGCCCCATTGCTCATCGGGCACGCCGACCACAGCCACCTGGCCAACAGATTCGTGGGTGGCGATAACGTCTTCGACTTCCCGTGGGAACACGTTGAAACCGCCGGTGACGATCATATCCTTGGTGCGATCGACGATATACAGGAAGCCGTCTTCGTCCAGACGACCCACGTCACCGGTGTGCATCCAGTCGCCGGCAAACGCCTCGGCGGTCTGCTCCGGCATGTCTTTGTAGCCTTTCATGATAAGCGGGCCGCGCACACAGATCTCGCCAGGTTCTCCCGGTGCAACCGGGTTGCAGTCGGCGTCCAGCAGGGCCACGTTTACCCAGGGCGTGGGCCGACCGCAGGAGGCAAGACGCTCGGGTTTGTTCAGGTCGTGGTCAGCGCGGCGCATGTTGGCTATGACCATGGGGCACTCGGACTGGCCGAAGAACTGGTAAAAGATCTGCCCCCATTTCTCCAGGCCTTCCTTGAGCCTGGCGGGGCTCATGGGTGAGGCGCCGTAGAAAATGGTTTCCATACTGTCCATGGAGCCGTCGGTGGCGCGCGGCGAATCCAGCAGGAAGTAGAGCATGACCGGTACCAGCATGGTGCAGGTGATTTTGTGGTCGCGCACCATGTCAAAGAAGTCGTCAATACCAAAGCCTTGCATCACGTAGAAGGCGCCGCCGTTCTGGAGTACGGGAATGAAGAATGCGGCGGCGGCGTGGGAGAGCGGTGTGGCGATGAGCATGCGTAGTTCTTCGGGGAACTCCCACTCTGCCATTTGTATCTGGGTCATGGTGGCGCTGACCCGGTGTGGGCTCATCACCCCTTTGGGCTTGCCGGTGGTGCCGCCGGTGAACATAACGGAAGCGATGTCCTCGGGGCCGATATCAGGCGCTTGCAGCGGTTGTGGTTCGAAGCCTGCAGCCAGGGCCAGGTAGTCTTCGCCCACTTCAGTGGGTCCAAAGGCAAGCAGGTTTTTAAGCTGCGGTACTTTCTCCTGCAGTGCGCTCGCAATCTCAGAGAACACGGTGGGGTCGAATATGAGTGTGTCGATTTCGGCGGCTTCAAGCACATAGGCGTGGTCATCAAGCGAGCCTAGTGGGTGCAGGGGCGTGCCAATGCAGCCGGTCAGTTGCATGGCGGCGATATTGGACAGCACTTCCGGCCGGTTGGCGGAGATCACCGCCACGCGGCTGCCTACTGCCAGCCCCTTGCTTTGCAGGGCCTGAACCAGCTGGCTGGTTTGTTCGCGAACATCGCGATAACTGGCGACCTTGTCGCCCAGGTAGAGGCAGGGCTCGTCGTTATAGCGGTTAAGGCCCTCCACCAGCAGGTGCGGCATGAGGGGCTGTTGGTACAGTTTTTCTGGATTCATTGCATCAACCTGAGTAAGTGTGTGCTGACGGGTTTATTGGGTCCGGGCAGCACTGTGGCAGTGTGTAGTAGAAAAATGCCACAGCGCCAGTCGCCGGACAATGACGCCGGCGCTCATATTCTGCTGTTGTTTGCGATCAGGGTGAGCCATTTTGCCAACCATTAATGTCCGCTTGGAAACTGGTTGCACTGCCAGTCTGGGGCAATACTGTGGCTTTGTTTCCCGGAGGCTTCCGCCATGAAAATTGACAGTTCACTGATGTTCGAGCCGGCTAAAGTCGCACAGATGGCGGCAGAGCTGGAGAGTGCGGGTTTCGACGGTGCCTACACGTTTGAGGGCCAGAGTGACCCGTTTATTTCCGTAGCCGCCGCCGCGATGTCGACCTCGAGAATGGAGCTTATGACCTCCATTGCCGTTGCCTTTGCGCGCAACCCGATGAACCTTGCCTATCTGGGAAATGACCTGCAGAACCTCTCCGAGGGACGCTTCATCCTCGGCCTTGGGGCACAGGTCAAGGCGCACATTGAGCGTCGTTTTTCCATGCCCTGGAGTAAGCCGGCTTCACGTATGCGTGAAATGGTGCAAGCGGTACGCGCCATCTGGGACTGCTGGCAAACGGGTGAGAAGCTGAAATTTGAGGGTGAGTTTTATCAGCATACCCTCATGTCGCCGATGTTCGCTCCCCAGGCCAGTGCCTACGGGATGCCGAAAATATTCGTTGCCGGGGTGGGCCCGGTAATGACCGAAGTGGCCGCGGAAGTGGGCGACGGGTACTTCCTGCATCCGTTTAACACGGCCCGGTCCACGGACGAGCTCTCATTGGCTGCGATCGATCGAGGCCTGGCCAAAGCCAACAAACAGCGAGCTGACTACGAGGTTGCTGCCCAGGTCATTACAGCGACCGGCCTGGATGAGGAAACCATGGCTGCGGCGGTTGCGTCTGCGCGCAACCAGATTGCCTTCTATGCGTCTACACCCGCCTACCTGCCCGTGCTGGCGTGTCACGGCTGGGAGCAACTGCATACCGAAGCGCAACAACTGATCAGGCAGGGGGACTGGGGCAAGCTCAACGACCTGGTCGATGACGACATTCTCAATACCTTCGCCGTTGTGGGTACTCCCGCTGAGGTTGCCGAAAAGATAAGCGCGCGTTTTATCGGCAAGGCGCAGCGTATTTCGCCGGTGGTGTACCAGCCGGATGTACCGCTGCTCAGCGCGTTGCGCGGCGAACTCGCCAAACGCATGTGAGCTGAGTGCACAGCCCTGAGTGCTTTTCTGGGCTATTATCTGGCTTCATGCATTCCTGTACGAGCCGATGATGAGAACCTTCTGCAGTCTGATAGCCGCTACTCTATTGTTATCCCTGGTGCAGGGCTGTTCCAATGTGCAGCCGAAAGAGAAGGAGTGGAGTATGTCTGCTGAACTGGGTCCGGGTGGTCGTCCGGTGGGTGAGGTCTGGTCGCGCAGTCCGGTCTATGGCAGTCGTGGCATGGCGGCAACAGCGCATCCGCTGGCGTCGCAGGTTGCCCTGGATATTCTCAAGGAGGGCGGGTCCGCAGTTGACGCGGCCATTGGCGCCAACGCGGCGCTGGGATTGATGGAACCCACCGGCAACGGGATCGGCGGCGATATGTTTGTGATCATCTGGGACCCACAAACACGTCGGCTGCACGGCTACAACGGCTCCGGGCGCTCTCCCAAAGGGCAGACACTGGAGCAGTTGCAGTCGCGTATTGCCGCCATGAAGGCGCGGGGAGAACTGGCGGAGGACTTCGCCGGCATTCCCTCGCATGGCCCGCTGCCGGTGTCGGTGCCAGGTACGGTAGACGGCTGGTTCGCCATTCATGAGCGCTTCGGTCGCCTGCCCATGAACCAGGTGCTGGCGCCAACCATCGATTACGCTCGCAGTGGTTTCCCGGTTACCCCGGTGATCTCCCATTACTTTTCGCGTAGCTGGGAATTCTTCCGCAGAATCTACGCCGACAGCCCCCACCTGGAAAATATACGCGAGACCTGGTTCAAGGGTGGTGCGGCAGTGCCTGCCGGGGGCATGTTCAGCAATCCGGACCTTGGCAACACCCTGGAGACCATTGCCCTTGAGGGGCGTGACGCGTTCTATCGGGGCAGCCTGGCGCGGCGGATGGCGGCCTATTTCAGTGACATGGAGGGCGGCCTGGCCTACGAGGACCTGGCTGACCACCAGGGTGAGTGGGTAACCCCGGGCAGTGTTAACTACCGTGGCTATGATTTGTATGAGTTGCCACCCAATGGTCAGGGCTTCGCTGCGCTGCAGATGCTGTCCATTCTGAAAAATGTCGACCTCACCCAGTGGTCACGTGGTTCGGCTGAAGTGTTTCACTACATGGTGGAGGCCAAACGGCTGGCCTTTGAGGATGTTGCGCGCTATTACGCGGACCCTGCCTTCTCACCGGCGCCGCTAGCGAGTCTGCTTTCCGACGCCTACGGTAAACAGCGCTTCGCGTTGATTGACCCTGCCAGGGCCTCTGCGCAGTTTGCCCCGGGAGAGCCCGCGCTGGAGGGCGAAGGCGATACCACTTACCTCACGGTGGCGGATGAGAGCGGGATGATGGTGTCCCTGATCCAGTCGAATTATCGCGGCATGGGGTCGGGTATGGTGCCCGACGGCATGGGCTTTATGTTCCAGGACCGTGGTGAGCTGTTTTCGCTGGAGCCAGGCCACGCCAATGTTTACGCGCCGGGCAAACGGCCGTTCCAGACCATCATTCCCGCCTTCCTGATGAAAGACGGTGAACCGGTAATGAGCTTTGGGCTGATGGGCGGCTCCATGCAGCCACAGGGTCATGTGCAGATTCTGGTGAACATGCTGGACTTTGGCATGAACGTACAGGAAGCAGGCGATGCTGCGCGCTTTCTGCACGATGGCGGCCGGCAACCGACCAGCGTAGACGGCGATCCGCTGGGTACGCTCTACCTGGAGCCGGGCGTGCCGGCGCAAACGGTGGAGCGCCTGCAGGCCATGGGCCACAAGGTGAAGATCGACGCCAGCGGTGTGCGCTTCGGCGGCTATCAGGCCATTGTCGTGGACCGCGAAAGTGGCAGCTATGCCGGGGCCACGGAAATGCGAAAGGATGGCACCGTGGTGGCTTGGTAGTGGGGTGTTAGCGGCGCGGTAAATTACTGCCCGGCTCAGGGGTAGGTAAAGCCGGTGCTCTCCTCGGTATAAGCCCACAGGCGCTTGGCTGCGGCATCGTCACGTCCCCAGGGCTTGGGCTGCTTCTGTTTACAATTGGCAAAGTACGCGCCACTCACGTCGCTGACTTCATCGCTGGTGCACAGGTAGATTGAGGTTTCCGCGCCCTTGTCTGCCGAGCGAAAAAACGGCTTGAGCAACAGGGGAAGAATACGCGCGGCCAGGCCCTTGTTTTGCGCACCCAAAGACGTGGAGACAGCACCGGGGTGCAGGCAGTTCACGGTAATGGGCTGGCCCTGCAGCCGTTCCGCCAGGCTGCGGGTGAACAGTATGTTGGCGAGTTTGGACCTGCCGTACTCGCGAAAAGTCTTGAATGACTGCTCTGCGTGCATGTCGTCAAAGCCCATATCCCTGACAAACTCATGCGCCGCTGAAGCAACGTTCACAATGCGCGCGCCCGGCGCCTCCAGCAGCGCCGGCAGCAGCATCCCGGTGAGCACAAAGGGGGCAAAGTGATTTACCGCCAGGGTTTCTTCAAAGCCGTCTACAGTGATCTTGCGCGATGTATTGACCACACCTGCATTGTTGAGCAGGATGTTCACAGGCCGCTTCTGTTCCAGCACGGCCTGCGCCGCCTCGCGCACGCTGGCCAGGCTGGCCATGTCCATTGCAACCAACGTGGGTTCGCTGCCCCCGGCTGCCACAATGGCTCTGGCCACCGCCGCGCCCTTGTCCAGGTTGCGACAGAGCAGGGTGAGCTGCGCGCCTTGTTCGGCCAGTATGCGCGCAGAACTTTCGCCTATCCCGGCTGTCGCGCCGGTAATAACAATGTGCTTGCCGGTAATGTTCATGTTGGTCGGGTCCTGTTTTATTGTTGCAATAGGGTTATCGCTTGCCAGCCTGCTCGGGCCGAAAAGTGGGTGCTACCAGATGGTTGTTCGCCAGGTTTGAGGGTCGCAGGCGCACAGCAGGCCCCTGGTAGCGGCGGCGGGCCGATAGGGTTGGCCATCCAGCCGCGCTGCGGTGCCGCCGGCCTCGGTGACAATGAGTACGCCCGGTGCGTGATCCCAGATCAGCGTACGGTAGTAGAATGCAAACTGGTAGCGCCCGGTAGCCAGGGCGCGGTAGTCGTAGCCGGCGCAACCGCTGGCGCGGGTCTCGCCCAGCTTGCGCGCACCGGCCTGTGCATCGGGGGTGAGTTCATCGGGAAGGTAGCGAGTGGAAAGCGCGCCGGAGATGGCCTGAGTGGATTCGGGAAATGCGCTCAGCCGAAGCGGTTCGCCGTCCAGCAGCGCGCCTGCGCCGCGCTCAGCCATGAGCATGGAGTCGGCGCGCGGATCATAGATCCATGCGCCAAGGGTTTCCCCGCGCTTGAGCAGGCAGACCATCACCGCAAAGGGGCCGCTGCCCGAGGCAAAGTTGTTGGTGCCGTCCAGCGGGTCGATCACCCACACCGGCCGCTCGGACTCCAGCGCAGCCATGACTCCCGGGTCTGCGTGCACGGCTTCCTCACCCACTACCAGTGAGCGCGGCAGCAGCGTGGTCAGCGCCCGGCTCAGGCGCTGCTCACAGTGCCGGTCGGCATCCGTGACCACGTCGTTGCGCCGCTTCTCTTCAATCTGGTGGTCTTCAAGATTGCGCCAGAGGGGGAGGATGTCCTCAGCCGCCGCCTCGCGAATCAGCGCACAGATTTCATCGTGGTCGATGGCTGTCATCGCCTGCGCTTGCCTGGAACAGCGACTTCATGGTCAGTTTGCATATTCGCGCAGTACCGGTATCTGTGTGCTTATTCGAGCAGTGCGCGGCCCGGTATGGAGCTTAGCAACTGCCGCGTGTAATCCTGTTGTGGCCGTTCGAACAAGTCCTCTCCGCTGCCCTGTTCAACGATCTCGCCCTTGTACAACACCAGAATGCGGTCAGCCAGGTGTCGCACCACGGCCAGGTCGTGTGAGACGAACAACATGGTCAGCCCGTACTCCTTGCCCAGGTCCTGCATCAGGTCGAGTATCTGAGCCTGTATGGTTACGTCCAGCGCCGACACCGGTTCGTCTGCCACGATAAATTCCGGCCGCGTTGCCAGTGCCCGGCCGATGGCAATACGCTGGCGCTGGCCACCGGAAAACTCGTGCGGGTACTTGCGCACAAAATTGCGGGCCAGGCCCACGTCGTCCATCAGCTTGAGCACGCCGCTGGCCACGGACTTGCTGTTCTCAATGCCATGCAGCAGCAGGGGCTCCGCCAGGGTGTCGAACACCGTCATGCGCGGGTTCAGCGATGCGAATGGGTCCTGGAAAATCATCTGCATGCGCCGGCGGAACGTCTTGAGCCCGTTACCTTGCAGGGTGGTAACGTCCGTGCCGTCGAAGTTGACGCTGCCAGAGGTGACCGGCACCAGACGCAAAATGGAACGACCAATGGTGGATTTGCCGGAACCGGATTCGCCCACCAGTCCCAGCACCTCGCCGCGCCGGATGTCGAATGAAACGTCATTCACCGCCTTCACCGGCTCTTTGTTCCTACCCTGGTCGAACCAGGTGCACAATTTGCGCACCTCAATCAGCGTGTCCGGCTCGTTGGGCATGGGGGCTTTGCTGTCAGCGGGGATAGCGGCCAGCAGTTTCCGGGTATAGGGGTGCTCGGCGTGATGGAAGATATGCTCTGAGTCCCCGCCCTCGACAATCTTGCCCTGTTGCATCACCACGATCTGGTCCGCAATGTCCGCGACGACGGCGAGGTCGTGGGAAATAAAGATCACCCCGATATCGCGCTTGGTCTGCAGGTTGGCAATGAGCTTGAGAATCTGTGCCTGAATGGTGACATCCAGCGCGGTTGTCGGCTCATCGGCTATCAGCAGCTTGGGTTCATTGATCAGCGCCATGGCGATCATGACCCGTTGCCGCATACCGCCGGAAAACTGGTGAGGATAGTTTTCGAAGGTGGATTCCGGGTCACGTATGCCCACTTCGTCCAGCAGCTCAATGGCGCGTGCCCTGGCTTGCTCCTTGCTAACCTGCTGGTGGTAGAGCAGCGGCTCCATGAGCTGTTTGCCAATGGTCATGAACGGGTTCAGGCAGGTCATGGGGTCCTGGAAGATCATGGCGACATCGCGGCCGCGAATCTCGCGCAGTTGCGCCTCGCTCATCTGCAACAGGTCCTGGCCCTCGAACAGGGCGGTGCCACCGTCAATGCGCCCCGGCGGCATCGGTACCAGCCCCAGCATGGAGTAACAGGCAACGGATTTTCCCGAGCCGGACTCACCAATGATGGCGGTGATCTTGCCCGTATCAACGGTAAAGGAGATACCGTCTACGGCCTTGTTGGTGCCCATGCGGGTGACGAAACTGACCGCCAGGTCCTTGACTTCAAGCAGGCTCATCAGTCTTTACTCCTGCGCACATCGAGTGCGTCGCGCAGCCCGTCGCCGAGAAAATTCAGGGAAAACAGGGTGATGGTAAGGGCGAGGCCCGGGAAAATCAGTAGCCAGGGAAACTCTTCCATGGTCTCTGCGCCGTAGGAGATGAGCAGGCCCCAGGATGTTTGCGGTGGCTGTATACCCAGGCCAAGGAAGCTGAGGAAGGCCTCCAGCAGCATGACTGATGGAATAGTCAGTGTGGTGTAGACAATGATCGGTCCCAGCGCGTTGGGAATCAGGTGGCGGCGGATGATGGTTCTGGGCGGGAGCCCGAGGGAAATGGCGGCTTCAACAAACTCCTGCTGGCGCAGCTGCTGCACCTGCCCGCGCATGATGCGCGCCATGGTCAGCCACTCTACCGCGCCTATGGCCAGGAACAGCAATAGAATGTTGCGCCCGAACACCACCATCAGCAGTACGATAAAAATCATGAAGGGCAGGGCGTACAGGATATCCACAAGGCGCATCATTACCGCATCTACCTTGCCGCCCACATAGCCGGCGATCGCTCCCCAGGTGACGCCTATCAGCAGGGCGACGGAGGTGGCGACAAAGCCAACCGCCAGGGACACGCGACCCCCGTACATGATTTGCGTGAGCAGGTCGCGGCCGAAAATGTCAGTGCCCAGCCAATGTTGTGCCGAGGGCGGGCTGGCGCCCAGTTCCAGGTTCTGGGCATCGTATGCGTACGGTGCGATCCACGGCGTGAGCAGGGCGATGAGGCTGAAGCCAACAAGAATGATACCGCCGGCCAGGGCGAGGCGGTTTTTGCGCAGCCTCAGCCAGGCGTCGTGCCACAGGGAGGACCCTTGTTCTGCCTCGGCGATGTCAGTAATGATCTCGGTTGTCATATTACTGCTCCCCGAACTGTGCCCGCAGGCGGGGATTCATCCAGGCAGCGAGAATGTCTGACAACAGATTGAATAGGACAATCAGTGTCGACAGGAACACCGTGGTTCCCAGGATCATGGTGTAGTCGCGGTTGAAGGCTGCCTGCACGTAGAAACGCCCCAGGCCGGGTATCTGGAAAATGGTTTCCACCACGAAGGATCCGGCAAGCAGGCCGGCAAACGCGGGGCCAAGAAAGGTAACAACCGGTATCAGGCCGCCACGCAGGCCGTGCTTCACCACGACTTGCCACTCTGGCAGCCCCTTGGCCCTTGCTGTGCGAATGTAGTCCTGCGACATGACTTCCAGCATGCCTGCACGCGAGAGTCGGGCGATATAGGCGGCATAGGCCGACCCCAGGGTAATTGCCGGCAGAATCTTGTCACCCGGGATATCGCCCCAACCGGAAACGGGCAGCCAGTCCAGGTAGATACCAAATATCAGCACCAGCAGCGGGCCCAGCAGAAAAGACGGCATGCAGATGCCTATCATTGCCACCGTCATGGGTATGTAATCCTGCCGGGTATTGGGTTTGAGTGCCGCAATCACCCCGGCCAGACCGCCGATGATCACGGCCACCAGCAGCGCATAAAACCCCAGCTCGGCTGTCACCGGCAGCCCTGCGCCGATCAGCTCATTGACGCTGCGCCCGGGGTACTTGAATGATGGGCCAAACTCGCCCTGGGCGAGGTCACCGAGATAAGCGGTGTACTGCTGAAACAGCGGCAGGTCCAGCCGGTACTGGGCTTCCAGTGCCGCTTTCACCTCGGGCAGCACGGCTTTTTCGGCGGAGAAGGGGCCACCCGGTGCCACGCGCACCAGGAAGAAGGTTACGGTGATCACGGCGAGGATCACAGGAATTGCCTGGAGCAGACGGATGCCGATAAAACGCCACATTATTGGGGGTTCTCCATTTTATCGTTGCTGTCCCAGTTCGGGTCCAGCCACACGTACTTGAGGTTCAGTGAATCCATCAGGTTGGACGGCATATCCCGTACGCTGGGGTGCAGGAGTTTCTTGTTGGTATAGGTGAAGATCGGCAGGATGGGCATCTGCTCCATCAGCATGGTCTCCGCTTCGTAAAAGATGCGGTAGCGCTCTTCCCGACTTTTTGCCTGTGGCGCCAGATTGAGAATCATCTCGTCATAGCGGGGATCGGCGAAGCCGGTATTGTTATTGCCTCCGTCGGTGATATAGAGGTCGAGGAAATTATTCGGGTCGACGTAGTCGCCTATCCAGCCACGCCGTGCGATATCGAAATTCATGGTGTCCACGGAGTCCAGGTACACCTTCCACTCCTGGTTGGAAATGATCACGTGCACATTGAGCACGTCCTTCCACATCTGCTGCAGCGCGACCGCAATCTTGCGATGATCCTCGCTGGTGTTGTAGATCAACTCTACCTCGGGCCAGCCCTCACCGTCGGGGAAGCCGGCGTCGGCCAGCAATTGTCGTGCCTTGTCCGGGTCGTAGTCGAACAGTTTGGGCGGGTTGTAGCCCAGTGTGTCTGGCGGTGTGATGCTGTAGGCCGGATAGCCGGATTTCTGCAGCACGGTGTCTGTCAATTTTACCCGGTCGATCGCCAGCGACAGGGCTTTGCGCACGCGCACATCGTTCATCGGCTTACGCTTGGTGTTGATCAGGTAAAAATAGGTGCCCAGGTAGGGGGACTGCACGTAGGGCGAATTGTCCATGGCCTGGTAGACCGGAATTTTGTCCAGTGGCACCGTCGCGGTGCTGTGCAACTGGCCGACCCGGAACATACGCTCTTCGGAAACCAGGTTCTCGGTGGGGTAATACACCACGCCATTGAGGCGCACCTTGTCGCGATCCCAGTAGGTGTCGCTTTTCTCTACCACAATGCGCCGGTTCAGTAACCACTCCTTGAGGTTGAAAGGACCACTGTTGACCATGTTTCCCTGCCGCGTCCACTTGGTGTAGCGGTCGGTCATGGCGCCGTGTTTAAGAATGGTTTCCGGGTGTACAGCGAAGGTGGAGTAGTGATCCATCAGTTGCAGGAAATACGGTGTGGGCGCGTTCAATGTTACCTGCAGTGTGCGCTCATCCAGTGCTTTCACGCCGACATCGGCGAAGTCCTCGACCTGCCTGCGCGCGAAGGCTTCTGCATTAACGACGGGGAAAAGCATGTAAGCGTACTGGTTGCCCATGGCCGGGTGCAGTGCCCTGTTCCAGGACCACACATAGTCACTGGCGGTGATCGGTTCGCCATTGGACCATTTTGCCTCAGGGTTGATATGGAAGGTGTAGACGGTGCCATCTTCGGAGATGTCCCAGGACTGGGCGACACCCGGCTCTGGTTCCAGGGTCCAGGGGTTTTTTACTGCCAGGCCCTCGAACAGTGCGCGTACCAGCTTGTTTTCAGGAACGCCTGTTACCACGTGAGGGTCAAGGCCCTGCGGTTCCGAGCCGTTACCGAAGTGCAGAATGCCTTCGCGGTTGCCTATTTCGACGTTGGATTCACCGCCTGTGCAGGCGGTAAGGAAAGACGTGGTCAGTAGTAGCGGTATCAGCCTGCGGAAAATCGGGGTCATTCTTTAACCAGTGTTGTGTTGCGTGATGTAATTATAGGTGTAAAACCGTGCTGTGGGTGAGACGAACTCGCGCGACTGTGCCTCAAGACCAATTTTGGCTGTTGTTTGAAGTGCCTGTGACTATGGGCAGTTTGCCTGCAGATCGTTACACTGTTCCTTTACAGGTTGCCGGACTGGACGCCATGACGCGACTTATAACCGCCTTTATTTCATTGTTGCTTGTTTTTCCCCTGGTCGCGCTGGCGTCACCTGAGGGGCAGCCCGATGCAGCGCAAGCAGAGAAAACCCTGCAGGATGCAAGGTTACGAGCGCTCAGGAAAGTGTTCAGGGAAAAGCCCGGTTCACAGCAGGTTCTGGAGAGCGCTGTTGGCTATGCGGTGCTTGTGCGGGTGGGGCTGAATGCTGGTCTGGCCTCTTCCGCGCACATAGGCGGAATACTGCGCCACAATCGATCCGGGCGTGACAGCTATTTTAGGGTCGAGCCGGCAACCGGGTACGAGGGCGTATTTATTGAAGACCTGTCGATGATTCTGGTATTCCAGAACGCTGAAGCATTTGGCCGCTTTGCAGCGGGCGATTGGCTGGTACCTTCGCTGGCAGATGCCGAGGTGGAGGATTTGGCGGGAGCCAGCCTGCTGACCGCCGCACCGGATACGGCGGCCTATATCCTGGTCGGCAACCCTCCGGTCGGCTGGACAGCTCGCGCTCTCCCGGCAAATTGAACCAGGCGCGCGCCCGCCTTTCCGGTTCTCAATCCGCCAGAGGCAATCCGAGTCGGTTCCACTGAATCATGCCTCCGGCGAGGTTTGCCGCCTCGCTGATACCCGATGTCAGCAGTATCTGGGCGGCCATGGCGGACCGCTTTCCTGACTGGCAGATGGTAATCACTG
>JAUIIQ010000300.1 GCA_030431585.1 Gammaproteobacteria bacterium
ACTGCATCACCCGGTGGCTGGGCCGTTGCGGCTTGTTACTGGCGCCGAGCAGGGCGATGGTTCGCGTCTCATCGAGTATCCTGGCAATGTCACTGTCTCTGGTCAGGGGCATTGCAGCTCAGGCACCTTTCCAGAGCGGTGCCCGCTTTTCAAAGAAGGCCCGGGTACCCTCTTCGGCATCGCCGCACACCATCCCTTCCAGCATGGCCTCGTTGGCATAGGCGAAGGCTTGCTCGATAGGCATTTCAATCTGACGGTAGAATGCCTCCTTGCCGGAGCGAATACCCAGGGCGGATTTGGACGCAATTTTCTGGGCCAGTTTTTCTGTTTCCACGCGCACATCTGATTCGGGTACTGCGCGATTTACCAAACCCATGCGCACGGCATCCTCGGCACTGAACATATCCCCGGTGAGTGCCAGCTCCATGGCGTGCTTGCGGTGCATGTTGCGGCCTATCCCCACCAGCGGAGTAGTGCAGAATGTGCCAATATTGACCCCCGGTGTACAAAATTGCGCCCTGTCCGAGGCGATGGCCAGGTCACAGGCGGATACCAATTGACAGCCGGCGGCAGTGGCGGTGGCCTGAACACAAGCAATAACGGCCTTTGGCGAGTGGACGATGCCCAGCATCATACGGGAGCAGTCTACCAGAATTTGTCGGATTCGAGCCTCGCGGGCCTTTGTTTCCTCGCCTTCGCGTGGTGCCATTTCCCGCAGGTCATGCCCCGCGGAAAACACCGGGCCGCTGCCCGCTATGACGATTACGCGTACCTCGGTCGTGTTGTTGGCACGTTCCATCGCCTCGGTCAGAGCTGCCAGCATCTGGCTGGACAACGGATTGCGCTGTTGCGGCCGGTTCAGGGTGAGCCAGAGCACATGCCCCGACATTTCCTCGAGCAGATAGGGGGCATTATGGGGTTCAACTCTAGTCATAGTGGCCGTCCACGGTTGGGGTAATAGGTGAGGGCGCTTATTACGGGGCTTTATCAGGCTCCGGCGTGCACCATTCGGGCAAGTATAGAAGAAACTACTGGGCGGTCGCGAGTGACGCGTCGTCAGGCGTTAAACGTGGTCTGTCCCCGGTTTTCAGGCGCATTGCCTCGATCAGCATCGGTATACCGATGTCCACCAGTGGTGTCTGCGCGGACAGCATCAGCTCTTCAGCCATGTCGCGGTCGCTGGGACTGTCGCTGTTTAGCAGTTGCTGGATGTAGCTACCCATGAGTCCCACGCGAGTCTCGCCGTCCAGCGCCACGCTGGCGCGAATCGAGGCGGCACCGACCACCAGCTGGGTCATGGCCATATAAGCCTGCAGCGTATCCCTGGGGGTAAATCCGGCACTGATCAGCTTGGTTTTGAAGGAATCGGTGACGCGCAGCGCCTGCTCACCGTAGCGAATGCCGCCCAGTGCTGAAATCCAGTTCACCTCACCGGCCAGTGCCCGGTACATGCCCCTGGCGAGGTGCTGCACCCACTCATCCCAGGGGAGCTCGTCCGCCGGGTAGACGTCTGAGCGAGCGATAAACGCATCCAGCGCGGCGGCCATGAGCTCGTCTTTGTTGGCAAAGTGCTTGTATACCGCCATGGGGCTCACCCCCATATGGTTCGCCACCTTGCGCATGGACAGTTTGGCGGGACCCTCGCTGTGAATAAGTGCCAGGGCCGCGTCCAGGTAAGCCTGTCGCGTCTTGTATTTCGGTTTGCTGGTCACGGCCTTGTTCATGGGCGAGGGGCTGCTTTCTTTCGGGAGCCGTCAGGCACGAATGGTGAGTGCCGCGTAACCCCGCGCCCAGTGTGACAAGCGCCACCGCGATTCGATAACCTCGTACTCTGGGTATTTTTGCAGCAGGCGCGGAAAGAATGCTCTGGCCTCCGCTCGGGCGACATGCTGTCCGACGCATTTGTGCAGCCCGAAGCCCAGGGCGAGATGATCCTTGTTGGCCCGCTCAATATCGAATGTGTCGGGGTCGGTGTAATGCTGCGGGTCGTGGTTGGCCGCTGCGAACATCAGGCTGATTTCTTCTCCCGCAGGGATGGTTGTGCCGTGTAACTCCAGATCCGCGGTGAGGCGTCGAGGCAGGCCCTGAGCTGGCGGCTCCATTCGTAACATTTCTTCAATGGCGCCGTCGATAAGCTGTGGATTATCGATGAGCTTGCGCCGCTGTTCCGGGAAGCGCGCCAGCAGGCCGGTGCCGTTGCCGAGAAGGTTGATAGTGGTATCCACCCCGGCAAAGCCCAGACAGTTGGCAAAAATCGATACCTCTTCTGCGGTCAAAACGCCTGCCTGTTCCCTTGCCACCAGCCAGCTCAAGTGATCTTCTCCGGGATGATTCCGCTTTTCCTCCAGCACTTGCTGGATCATGGCCGCGAAGTCATCCAGTAACTGCAGAGCCACTGTTGCGCTGGGCTCAGCATCTGATGCCGGATCCGCCCCCATCAGGATCTCGCCAAGCGCGTGCCAATGCCCCGCCTCGGACTCCGGGAAGCCGAGAAAACGGGTCATAAACAGCTGCGGCAGGCGCAGTATTACATTCGTGTACAGGTCGATATCGCCTGCTGCGGGCAGCTCATTAAACAGGTCGTCGGCGATGGACTGGATCATCGGTGTCAACTGCTCGGCCACGCCGCGGTTGAACTCACCGATAACCGCCTTGCGCACGGTGGCGTGGCGCTCACCGTCACTGGTCGCAAGGCTGGGGATATAGCTGTGGCCGGTCTCGCCGTTCAGTGTGCCCTCGGGATGACGCAACAGCCGGCGGACGTCATCGTAGCGCGTGATCATCCATATATTGCGGCTGGCATCGAAGTAAACCGGGTGATCACGCCTCAGCACGTCGTACCGGTTATAGAGCTCATT
>JAUIIQ010000064.1 GCA_030431585.1 Gammaproteobacteria bacterium
GTGTTGTGTGCTCAGCAGTGGAGCTCCATAGTGGCGTCTGCTTGCCTTAGTGGCGCGCTGCAAAGTCAAGCGCACAGAACTTTTGCCGCATGTCTGGCCATTCTGTTGAGTGTTGCACGCGATTGGCCTGCACGTGCGCGCAGAGCGAGGCTATGCAGTATTGCCTGCGTCATTTGAGCAGTAGCCAGCGTGTCGGCGGCGGCACTGATTCTCCCGGATCGCTGTGCATCGTCGAAGACTCGCTTGAGAGCTTTGTCCGTATCGACAGTGATGGTCAGAATATCCTCGCGCACGTCGTCGGCGACAGCCATCTCTGCTGGCGCGGTGCAAAATATGAGACAGCCAAGTGCTTGTTCGCCTGACATGTATACATCCAGCGCACCAATGAAGAATTGCTGCAGTCCGACTTCAGTATCAGTGGACTCTGCCAGGGCAGCAAGCCCGTCCGCCAGCCTGTCACTGAAAGAGCGGAGCGCGGCCCGGTACAACGACTTCTTATCGCCAAAGGCATTGTAGATACTGGGTCGTTTCATTTGCATCGCGCCTGCCAGATCGTCCAGCGAAGTATTGGCGAAGCCTTTGGTCCAGAATACGAGCAGCGCATTCCCCAACGCTTCTTCACTGTCAAAATTCCGTGGTCTTCCCCGGCTTTTCTTCATTTTTGTAATGGCTCGCATAAAAATATTGACTTCTATTATATTATGCGAAATAGTACAAAAAATAAAATACCAGTCGCCTTTGCTGCGACGGGAGAATAGGCATGAATCGATTGGTAGTAGTCCTCTCGCTTCTCGCGGTATTGGTCGCGGGGTTATGGATGCTGGCAGGTGGTGAGAAGGGTTTGCGCAAATTTGCCTTCACCCGCGTTATGCCGGTTACGTATTTTGAGCCTTACACCGTCAGGCCGGGCACGTTGGACAATGTTTCTGGCCCCGTCTACACGTTCACTAAAGGCTTCAGTCGCGCTCTGGTTATTGATACGCCCGAGGGCCTGGCGGTATTCGATACCTTTGATGCAGACTTCGTCAGTGCCCTGAAGACTGCGCTGGCGTTGCAGTTCCCGGATAAGTCGGTCAAGTGGATTGTCTATTCCCACAACCATCTTGATCACGTGCGCGGCTCCGCCGGGCTACAGGCGGAGCAGGTTATCGGGCATGAGTTGATCAATCAGTTTGTCGCAGACTGGCCAGAGGCGATTGGCGACTTTGCCATGGTCACCCGGCCCGTCACCGGTGATGCCCGAATGAACCTGGGCGGTGTGGAAATTGACTTCCTGTACATGCCGCATTCTCACTCGTCCACCCTTTACGGTTTTCATGTGCGCGGGGCGGATGTGGTTTATGCGCCTGATATGATGTTTGTGCGAGCCTTTCCACCCTTCGATTTCCCTGACTTTTATTATCCCGGGTACGTTCGCGCACTGGATCGCCTGATTGCGCTGCGGGCGGCGCATTATGTACCCAGTCATCTCGATGCCGGCAACTTCCAGGACATGATCGACTTCCGCAACATGACGGTGTCCTTTCACGAGGCGGTCAGAACAGAGTTGGCAAAGAATAACTATGACGCAGCGGAAGGGGCGGCAATGCGTCGCAGCATTCAGGCAGCCTACGACCGGCTTGAACCGGAGTACGGCGACTGGCACGGCTTTGATGATATGTTTGTGCCCAAGTTCGGGCGTCACTGGGGTGGCCTTTACCTGGGGTATTGACTCGAACTATTCCGCCAGACCGGGCCGCTGTCGCCATGTGCGCTTCGTACTGTTTTAGTCTTCCTGGCTGGGTTTGCCCGCTTTCTTAAGGATCTTCGCAGATTAGCGGGGTTGCCTGGTGGATATGCACTTTCCAGCTGAGCGGCCACTGCAATCGTGGTATACCCCCGAGCGGTCGAACCCCGTTTGTGGTGTCCGCTTTGTTTGAATGCCTCATTCCCCGCTAATGTGCGATGAACTTTTTAAGCCAGGCAACTGACCAGCAGGTTGCCAAAAATGCCACCTCTCTCGTCTCCACTTTATTGTTCAATGACGTGAGTCATTAAAGCTCTTGATAGCGCAATTGAAGAATTGCCGAATTGATGTGAGCATTTAAGCAATAGATGATTCGCATAGAGAGAAATTGGATGGCGAAAATATTCCCGGCAGTATATCTGTGGATGCGCTACTTGGTGCTGATGACCACTGGTCTTGTTTTCACTGGGCAGGCCTACGCCCAGGCGGAACCATTGTACAAGGACATGGGGAGTCTCAAGTACTCTACCAAAATGACTCTCTCGGTGGATCAGGAGCTGGCTGAGCAAACGACAGCGGGGCAGTATGTCAAGCAGACGCAGGAGCGTTTTCAGCAGCTGCGCCGAGAACGCGAGATGTTCAAGGAAAGCCCCGAGACGCTGGCGGTGCTGCGGGAAGAGGCACGAAAAATAAAGGCGGACCCGCGATACCCAGAGGATAAGGCCAGGGTCGAGGGCATCATAGGGACACGCATCTCCTGTTATGGAGCGATGTGCCAGAGTGACTGGCCCGTGAAAGTCGCTGAGCGCTTACTGGTCAATCCCACGTATGTGCATTGCTACTGGGCAAAGGACGGTAGAATGCGTTGCGGGCCCTCTGAGCCCGATCCGGCATTGTTGTATTCTGCCAATATTGATACAGCCGATGATTCCCCCATGGCTGATACCGGGGCCGCGGCAGCGCCATCGCGCGAGCGGAATTTCAGCTGGATGGAGCTGGGTTGCCCCATGCCTCATCCGGATGTTTACAAAGACGATCTTGCACCAGGCCTGATGCGGGGACCCTACCTGGCTTGCTGGGACAGCCTGTGCCAACGCACGGCCTGCATCACCTGTGAGAGCAGCAGCCCGTCAGAGCCGGGGCTTACCTCCAACCAGTCTCCCAGGCTTTGTCCTGCGGCTCCCTGATCGCCGATAGTGCGTAGCGTGATCAAGGCCGCAACAGTGCAGTTTCCCTCGTCTTGTCCGGGCCGGTCCGCCCGGATGGCAAGTATTCTTGTTGCACTAGTCGTGCTGGCAGCTTGCGCCACTGCTTCCAAACCACAGAATCATGTTACAAACGGGCACCTGCACGACCTGCGGCTGGAGTTGGTGGGCCGGCAAATGGAGTTTCTCAGCGATTGGACATCCTATTCAGTGGTGTACAAAGGCCGACCAGTGCACTGGTTCGATATGTTTCATTACGACACGCCTCACGTGCGCAATGAAAGAGCCAGGGCGGGGGAATTGCAGGCTAGAGAGGGCGAACGCGCGAGAATAACCGACGTACGTGTATGGAACTATCACGCGCTGGCCCTGTACTTCAAGACAGAAGCCGGCGAGCTGGGCGTACTCAGAATCGGTACGCCAAACCGTGAGGTGTTCGCGAGCGAGTTTTGGGTAGAGCTGACGAACCAGATTGCCACAATCGACTGGATAGAACAGCAGTTGCGGGGCACCGTGACGTTCACCGACACCAACAGGCTGACGTCACCACCACCACCGCAAACGCCTCCGCAGGAGCAGGAAGCGCCCGCGGCACCTGCCCAATCCGAGGAAGACGAGGAGGCATTTTGGGAATCCATCTAGCTCTTCGGGCGCAAGGCGGACAGATCAGCATACGCTCGCCTTTATTTCTGGTTCTGCCGTCTAAGTGTGTTCTGTTGCTTGTCAGTTTACTGTTGGCTCTCCCCGCGCTGGCCGGAACACACACCATCACCAAAGACGATGTGCGCGAGACCCAGCCAGGTAGAATTCTCAGTGAGCACAACAAGAAGATACGCAGTCTGAAGAAAAGTGCCGCGCACCCAGGTGTAAGTGAGGCTACCCGGAAGGCATTGTCCGCAAGAATCAGTGAAATCCGCAATTCGGAATCGTATCAGCAGGCAGTAGCGCAACTCGAACCGTTGGTTGCCAGGGAGGTTTCCTGTCATGGCGACCTTTGCAATAGAGCCGGCTGGTGGCGTGAGGTGATCGAACGACTGGTCGCCAACCCCGGCGCGCGTGAGTGTTATTCCAGCCGCAGCGGTGCCACCGTCTGCCAGCCAGGCAGACCCTCACCGGAACAACTGGCGCAGCAGCAGGATACGCCGCCTCCAGCGGTGACAAATCCGGCAGATGCCCCTTCCTCCAGTCAACCGCCGGTTCCAGCCGGATTGCCGGGGCTTGGCTTGTGCCTGTGTGTCGACGAAAGTGGTCGGGGCTATAACCCGGCAATGGGTCACCCTGGCTGCGATGTCCCGCCAGTATTTCGAACACCTTGCGATTAGCAGGAGCTAAACTATGTCTTCAGTCCTGACCCGACAACTAAGCTGCCTGGCGATCTGCATCATTATCGCAGCGTTGTCCTCCCGCGAACTGGTTTCTGGCGAGAGCGAATTCTGTGACAAACGAATTCGCAGTGCGATGTTTCTGTGGAGCACCTCGCCTGTGAATGATATCCCCGAGGACGATTGCAGGATTGTGCTGTACAAGCGCAGCTGTGAAAGGCAGGAAGCACGTTTTGCCTCAGGCTACGACATGGATAAACTCAGCTACGCGCAAGAGAACGAGATCAAGAACGAGCGAATGACGCAGTTCCGAATTTACTTCTCGATGCAGCCGGAGGATGTCAACCGCAGTGCCAGGCAGTCTGGTTTGCGCTGTAAACCCACGCTGATGCAGGCCAGAGACTGGGAAAGCTTCTAGGCATGTCGAGCGCATAAACGTTGCGCACCTACTTCACCATTACAAGACGAGCACCCTGGCCCAGGCTGGGGGGTAGTTCTGTGGCGCCTGAAGCCCGGGCTGGAATCCATCGTTGCCCGTCAGCATTGAATCGTCTAGACTCTCCACCGTCCTAAGGGGTGGCGTACCTGCCTGAGATGTTGCTTGCAACAGACCCTTTGAACCTGATCCGGATAACACCGGCGTAGGAATAGGTATCTGCCGCAGGGAGTCGCCCTCGGCCTGTAACTCTCCACCGCTTTCCGGGTCTCTACTTGTTTTTCAGATGGAGACCAACAATATGCCCTTTTCTCGCAAAGCCCTGCTCGTTCTGGCATTGGGTGCAGTGTCTGCCCATGCTGCTGACGAAATGGAAGAAGTGATCGTCACCGCCGATTTCCGCCAGACTGAGCTGATGCGCAGCGCCGCCAGTGTCAGTGTGCTGGGTGAACTGGAGATTCAGGAGCGCGGTGCGCAACACCTCGAAGAGGTACTCAGCGCGGCTCCTAACGTGAGCTGGTCCACCGGCGCATCGCGCAGTCGCTTCATCCAGATGCGTGGAGTGGGCGACCTGGAACAATATGCAGAGCCAAAGTATTACCCTGCTGTCGGGGTGGTCGTTGACGATCTGGAGCTGGGCAGTGCTGCCAATGCGGGTATGTTGTTTGACGTATCCCAGGTGGAAGTGCTGCGCGGCCCTCAAGGTACGCGCTACGGCGCCAGTGCTCATGCCGGCATGATAAAAATTAACAGCAACAAGCCTACAGATACCTTCGAGGCGCAGCTTAGCGGCGGAGCCGGCAGTTACGACAGTTACCGCTACGGCGTAATTTTCAGCGGCCCGCTGGGAGAGACGGTTAACGGGCGCATTGCACTGCAGCAGAACAAGGGCGATGGTTTTATGCGCAATCGGGCAGTGGGTCGCGACGATACCAGTGGCTACGATGAGGTGACCGGTCGTGCGCAGTTGTCCTGGCAGCCGGGCGCAAATTCCCAGTATGACTTTGCCCTGTTCAGTTTTAATTCTGAAAACGGCTATGACGCCTATTCGCTGGACAATGATCGCAACAGTTGGTCGGACCAGCCCGGGGCTGACGAGCAAGACACCGTTGCGTTTACCGCCAGAGGCGAATGGCAGCTTGGCAATACAGCCAGCCTGCAGGCGGTGGCGACGCACCTGGACTCTGATCTCTACTATGGTTATGACGCAGATTGGGTCTCGCCTGAATTATGCGAGCGGTATAGCTGTTCTTTCGGCTACGACACCGCCCGCGAGATATTCGACCGCGATCGCAGCCAGAATACCCTTGATATCCGTCTGCTCGGCGGTGAGGAAACGCTGGCAGAGGGAGACTTGCGCTACGTTCTGGGGCTTTACGCCAACAGCAACGACGAAGACCTCGACTATGCATATCCCAGCGCCTTCTTTGGCCTTTATGAAAGCGCCAGCCGCTATGAAACCCGGCGTTATGCGCTTTACGGGGAGTTGGAATACGGTGTCAGTGAGCGTCTTAGTCTCACCGGTGGCCTGCGAGTAGAGCGTTTCGAGGATGATTACCACGATAGCAATGGTGTCTCCGAAGACAACAGCGAGAGCCTCTATAACGGCGAGTTGAGCCTGCAATACAGCCTTGGCGATAACACCTTCGCCTACCTTACGCTTGCTCTGGCCAATAAACCTGGCGGGGTGAATGTGGCCGCCAGTTCTCAATTTGCTTTTATGAGCCCTGATTTTCAGGGTTTCATGCAGGGCAATCTTCGCTTTGAGGATGAACGACTGTTCAGCCGTGAGCTCGGTCTGAAGACGCGCCTGTTGGACAACCGGCTGGCGATGCGAGCGTCGCTGTTCTACACCACGCGCGACGGTGCCCAATTGGAAAACTGGATGTGGGATGAAGGCGCGGGGCTCTGGATAGGGTACCTGGATACGCAATCAGACGCCCGGGCCTACGGCCTGGAGCTGGAAACGACCTATGATCTCGGCGAGGCGGTGCAGGTCTTCGCTAATCTCGGCTGGCTGGAGACGGAGGTGGATACCATCCGTACATTTGATCTGGACGCAGGTGATTTTGTCAGCAAGCGCAATCGGGAACAGACCAAGTCCCCGCAGTACCAGTACAATGTAGGTGTTCGTGCCCTGTTACCGTCCGGGTTTAGCGCTTCAATTGAAGCAGAGGGCCGGGACGACAGCTATTACGGTTATTATCACGATGGCGAGTTGGGTGGCTATGATCTGCTGAATGCCAGCTTGAGCTGGAGTAACGGTGACGTCACGGTTAACCTTTGGGGGCGCAACCTTGGCGACGAAGTCTACGCATCCCACGGCTTGTACTTCGGTGCTGACCCGCGTGACGAAGTGGGCGCCTTCAGCAACCAGAGCTACCTGCAACTGGGCGCACCTCGCACATATGGGCTGGATGTGTCCTGGTGGTTATGAGCGCGTCCAGTGCGCGTTCCGCGCGGCACTAGCCCACCAGCCCGCAGCGAAGGCGGCGCGCCAGTCATTTTTGGCAGAGCACTCAGGCTACATGCATGAGCTCTCGTGGCGAGAGCCGCGATCTTCATCCAACCGGGGGTGGTAATGGCAGTCAATACACTGGTCGAGATACTGGCCACGCTGGCGGGGCTTACCTATATTATTTTTCTCATCCGTGAGCAGGTCATCGCCTGGCCATTTGGTATCGCCGGCTCACTCCTGTCCATCTACCTTTTTGTGGACGGTAAGCTTTATTCAGAGGCATTTCTGTACAGCTTCTATGTTGCCGCGGGTATCTGGGGATGGATTCGTTGGAATCGTCGCGTCGCCATGGATCACAACCCGGTGATCCGCTACAGGCTGGCGTCACATGTGGCAATTATCCTGGTTGCTTCGCTGTGTGCTCTCACCCTGGCGACCCTGTTTAGTACCTACACCGATGCCCAGCGCCCCTACATTGACGCGTTCACCACGTCCTTCAGCTTTGCAGCCACCTATATGCAAGTGAAAAAAGTACTGGAAACCTGGGCTTACTGGATAGTATTGAACGTGGCATCCATCTGGCTGTACCTGGACCGGTCCCTGGACATCTACGCCGGTCTGATCTGCGTTTACGCTGTGTTGTCTGTCTCGGGGCTGATTCAGTGGGGCCGGATCTACAGACAGCAAGCCCCGGTGGTCTGAGGCCGCGCCCCTCATACTCCTGCCGTGATCTAAAGGTGCTGCGGTTCTCGTATCCTCTGCTTTAAACGAGTAGACAGTGTTTGGAGCGCGAAATGTCAGGTCGTGGTGCCTTGTGAAAACCCCAGCAAGAACGCGTAGCATCAAGCGCTTGCTGTCAGTGGGTATGCTGCTCCTGGCGCCGTCTGTACTTGCCAGTGAAGAAACACGACAGTATGGCCCCTGGCTGGTCAGCGCTGCCGGCGGCGTGGTCAACCAGTTCCAGGCTGATTTCAGCGACGGGCCAGGCAGCGTCAGCGTACAGCGGATATTTGTTGAAGCGGGTGTCGGCTACGCCTGGAACCGACAAACCAGCGTTTCCCTGTCACTGGGTGCAGGAACTGCAGACTATGACTTTTCCTCCGACGCGGCTATTGACGGAGCGCAGCCCTGGGGCAGAATAAACGACTATCGCCTGTCACTTCCGCTGCGCTTTGCACCGACAGAAAGAACCTCTGCCATTATTATCCCCTCCTTGAGAAGTTACGCCGAGTCCGGCGCGAGCAGGAGCGAAGGAAGAAGCGTTGGTATTCTGGGTGGGTTCAGCTACCGTTTTTCCGATTCTCTCTCGCTGGGCCCGGGCCTGGGCTGGTTCGATGATGTGGGCGATGAATCCAGTGCCTTTCCCATCATTCTGGTGGATTGGCAGATCAGCGACCGCTGGAGTCTCAACACCGGTCGCGGTCTGGCTGCTTCCCAGGGGCCAGGGGTGACCCTGAGCTACAAGGTATCCGACCAGTGGACCAGTGGCATTACCGCACGGTACGAAGAAACTCGCTTCAGCCTGAAGCAGAGGCCCACAAGAGTTGCCAGCGTAGGTCAGGATTCCAGCGCGCCGCTGCTGTTGGTTCTTGACTACTCGCCGTGGCCGATGACAAATATTACTGCGGTTCTGGGTGTCGAGTTGGCTGGAACACTGTCTCTGGAGGATGACGCCGGCAGGGAGATCGCGGAGTCTGATGTAGACGCGGCAGTAGTAGCTGGTATTACTTTCTCATCACGCTTTTGACAGCGTAATCGGTTCCCGGGGGGGCGACGGTGAATACTTCAGCTGATTCGCTGTCACCTGATGCAGACTTTTATCATTCCTGAGATCATTGTCAGGCAGCGGCTTCGGACACATACTCGGTTGCTGTAAGTTGCGCGCCTTCGATCAAGGCATATGCCAATCATTATGCCTCCCGAGGCAGGGGGTTGGAGCGGCGACGTCGTTGAAATGATGCAAACAGGGAGAACAAAGCCGATGAGCCAGGTAGAAACCTCCGTCCATGGTCACGTCCTGGACATCCATATCCGCAGGCCGGAGAAACTGAATGCCCTGAGCCTGGAGATGTACCACGATCTATGCCGGGCATTGGCGGAACTGGATGACAACCCGCAACTGCGTGCAGCGGTCCTGCATGCTGAAGGCAAACACTTTACCGCAGGTATAGAACTGGACGAATGGGCGCCTTACTTTGTATCCGGTGAGGGGTTTCCGCTGGCGGAGGGCGGTATCGATATTTTTGGGCTGGTGGGCAGGCGACGTCGCAAGCCTGTGGTGCAGGCCGTGCAGGGCTACTGTTTCACCTGGGGCGTGGAAATGTTGCTGAATATGGAAATACGTGTTGCCGCAGAGGACACGCAATTTGCCATGCTTGAGGTGCAGCGAGGAATCTATCCCTGTGGTGGGGCAACCATTCGCCTGCCACAACAAATGGGCGTTGCCAACGCGCACCGGTATTTGCTTACCGGCGACCGGTGGTCTGCCGAGGAAGCCTACCGCCTGGGGTTGGTACAGGAATTGGTTGCACCAGGGCAGCAGCATGCCGCGGCCATGAACCTGGCCGAACGTATCGCGACAGCGGCACCGCTGGCCGTGGAAGCGGTTACCAAAGCAGTAGACTTTGCCCATCACAACAGCGAGTCAGCAGCGGTCGAGCAGATATTTGCTGATCTGGTGCCGATCATGCAAAGCGAAGATGCGGCGGAGGGCATTCGCTCATTCATCGAACGGCGCGATGCCGTCTTTACAGGGCGCTAGGCAGGTAGGGCGCGCTGCTCTGGCAGATTGTGTGGGCACCTGTGTGCAGCATGGGCAGGGAGAGCGATGGTCAAGCCATTGTGTGGAGCCATGACCGGCCCCTGAGGTACCGCTTATGTTGTCGCAGGGCTCACCCGCGTCGCCAATTCATTGCGCTGGACCTTGTCCAGAGCATTGCGCGGCAAGCTGTCCACTAATTCAAGGCGCTCAGGTAGCTTGAACTTCGCTAATCCCTTCGCAAGCAGCCATTCCTGCAGTGGTTTCAGCTCCGGCTTTGGGCCAGTGTTGTTCCACACGACACAGGCGCAGACTTTCTCCCCCAGTCGCTCGTCCGGGTAGGCGCAAACAGCGGCTTCAGTCACACCTGGGTAGTTCTCGATCATCAGGTCGATCTCGGTGGGCGAGATCTTCATTCCCCCGCGATTGATAATATCCTTACAGCGCCCGACGATACGGTAGTAAGGGTAGTGTGGCGCGTCGCCACAAATCTCAACCAGGTCGCCGCTGCGAAAGAAGCCGTCCTCGCTGAACACCTCTTCATTATCGCCGCCAAGATAGCCGTCGAACACGGTGGGCCCGGCGATTAACAGCTCTCCCGGGGCCCCGGGCTCCGAGATGATTTCCCCGGTCACAGGATTCGCCACGCGGGTCACAACGCCCGGGCGCATCCCTTCCCAGGGCAGCCCGGAGACACCCAGTCGGGGAAACATGGTGGCGCGAACTTCTGCACTGGGCGCCGTAGCCGGAGTTGAATGCAGGCTGATCCCTTCGTTGGAGCCATAGAAATTGATCACTTGTAATCCATAGTCGCGCTCGAAAGTTTCTACCATCCACGGCGCGAGAGGCGCGGCGCCGGAGCCGATGGCGCGCAGGGAACTCAGGTCCAGGCTCTCCCACAGCTCTGGAGATTTTGCCAGCTGATTGAGGATGGCAGGGGGGGCGACGGAAAAATTAATGTGCTCATCCTGTAGTTGTCGCAGATACAGTTCGGCATCGAAGGGGTGATGCAATACCACCGAGCAGCCACGCAAGGCGGAGGAAAACAGAAAGCCACCCAGCGCAGCCATATTGACCATGGGGAACGGCATCAACAGTCTGTCTCCTGTGCGATAGTCGCCTGCCGTAGCGGTGCCCAGAGCCGTAGCCAGCCACATGTTATGTGATCGAGGCACACCCTTGGGCGTACCTGTGGTTCCGGAAGTCCAGCAGATGGTAACGATATGATTTGCGCTGGTCGTATGTTGTTGCTGGTAATCCAGCACACGTTGCTGCCCGGCTGCGCCAGAACCTGCCAGCGCTGCCAGGGCGGGAATGTCGCGTTCCCAGCACAGTATGTTTGTGTCTGGCAGTGTCGACTTCGCCTCCCGCGCAAGCGGTGAACCGCGGAAGTGTTCGCAGGTAATAACCGCCCGCGCATCGGTCGTCGCGGCGACGTGACGCAGTTCGTGGGCGCCATACTGAACCGGAATCGGCGAAACGATAATACCCAGTTTGCTGGCGGCGTAGTAGCACACTACCAGCTCCGCAATATTGGGCAGCTGCACGACAACCCGATCATCCGCACCCAGGCCGGCCTCAAGCAGGACCGCGGCCAGGGCGTCACTGGCCTGGTCCAACTCACGAAAATTCAGCCGTGTATTCTCGCCCGTGGTCAAATCCTGGCGGTTCGGTTGATCGGCGACAGCCAGCATGTCAGGACGTTGCGCAACGTGAGCAGCCAACAGTGAGTGCAATGTGTCGGTGCCCCATACCCCGGAATCTGTCAGCTGGTCGATCCGCTTCCCTGGGGAAGTAATCATCGGTTTTCTCCTGGGCTGAATAATGCAGCGTGTCCCAGTATATTATTCTTCGTTATCTAGACTCAATGGCCGGCCTGGCCTTGCTCTCAGCGCTGGCGCTGTACTCTCGCCAATCTCCGCTTAACGAGTTGCCGGCTATCGCTATATACTTCTCGGTATCCCCTGGTCCCAGGTCCGACTCTATGCAGGCTGATTCACCTCAGGCAGAACTTCCGGATGCCGTTATCCCGCTATCCCTGAGCCGTTCGCTCGATGTGATAGGCGACCCCTGGTCGTTGCAGATCCTGCGCAGGTGCTTTCGCGGATCTCATCGTTTTCAGGAGTTCCAGAGCACCCTGGATATCCCCAAGCAGACTCTGATGCTCAGGCTGAAAAAGCTCGCAGACAACGCCATCCTGTACAAGAAGCCGGTTAAGTACGGGCGTATCGTGTATGAGTACCACCTCACGCCCAAAGGAAGGGACCTTTACACATTCATCGTGATGATCTGGCGCTGGCATCGTCGCTGGCACCTCAACGAATTGGTGCTCCCTGCGGAGTTATACCATCGTGGATGCGGCAAGAGCATGGTACCGGTTATGCGCTGTGCTGCCTGCGGAGAGTCGGTGGAGTCCGGTGACGTGGTGTTCTCAAGTGTTCTTGAGGGTTCCCGGGCAATAGAGAAGCCGGGTAGAAAAGCGCGCATATTCAATGAACTGGAAGCACTGGGTGACGACTATCTGGCCGCTGCCGTAGTGGGAGATGGCTGGAGTATCCTGGTGCTCAATGCCGTGTTGCGTGGCGTCGAAAATTACGACGCATTGCAGAAGTCGCTGTCAATCTCCACCAGTGTGCTGACTATACGTATCCGGTCATTGTTGAGCCTGCAGTTGCTGGAGCAGCACGAGAATGCCCGGGACAGGCGAATGTCACTGTATCGCGCAACCGACAAGGCCAGGGACATCTTCCCCATCATTATCAGCCTTATTCAATGGGGTGACCGTTGGCTGGCTGGATTTGATGGCCCTCCTGACCTGATGAAACACGTTCCCTGTGGTGAGCTTCTGTCACCCGTGCTCTGTTGCGGGGAATGCGGTGAACGCGTTCATGCAGATAGCGTTTCTCCTGTTCCTGCCTCCAGGGAGGGCTGAGCAGGCGTAAAAGAAGCCTCTTTTGGGCGTTTCGTTTTTCTGCATGGGCTATCGGGAAAGAGAATTCCCGAACTTTACTTTATAGTCTAGATAAAAAAGATATATACTTTTCCCTGCTGAGTCGGGTCCGCCGCGGCTACCTGTTCTATTTTTCCCGTGGCTGTATCCCGCTCATTGCCGTGGAGAATAATAAATGAAAGCTGATAACGCACCGAATTCCGGCACGCATGAACATCAACACGATTGGCCCAACCCGGCTTATGCCTGGTACATGACCTTTCTGTTGATGGTCTTGTACATGTTCTCGTTCCTCGATCGCACCATCATTGTATTGCTGATAGAGCCAATCAAGCGCGATCTGCAGTTGACCGACACCCATGTCAGCCTGCTCTATGGCCTGGCCTTTGCGGTGTTCTACACCGTCATGGGTATTCCCATTGCACGCCTGGCGGACAGCAAGAACAGGCGCTCCATTATCGCTGTGGGTGTTCTGGTATGGAGCGCGATGACGGCGGCCTGCGGTCTTGCCAGGGATTTTGCACAGCTGTTCCTGGCCAGGATAGGGGTGGGAGTAGGAGAAGCGGCGCTGTCCCCCGCTGCCTACTCACTTATTTCCGATTCCTTCCCCGAAGAAAAACGGGCACGCGCAATGAGCGTGTACACCATGGGCCTCTACCTGGGCGTGGGGGTGGCACTGTTGCTGGGTGGCGCGGTAATAGAGTTGGTAGAGAATATGGACCCGGTCACTCTGCCAGTGGTCGGTGAATTGTACAGCTGGCAGCTTACCTTCATTATTGTCGGTGCCCCCGGGCTGTTGTTTTTCCTGCTGGTGATGGCGTTGCGGGAACCGCCCCGGCAGGGCCTGGCTTTAGGGTCTCGCGTACAGGTGATTCCCCTGGGCGAGGCGATGGGCTGGTTCTGGCAGCGCAAGCGTTTCTATCTCAGTTTTTATCTGGCCATGGCCTTTATCACGCTGTATTCCTACTCGCTGACTGCGTGGACGCCTTCCTTCTTTATTCGAACGCATGACTGGAGCACGCTGCAGGTAAGCCAGAACTACGGCATGGTCATGCTGGTGTTCGGCCCTGCCGGTATTCTCGCCGGTGGCTGGCTGGCAAGCCTCAAGTTTCGCAAGGGTGACGAACTGGCCAATGCGCGTATGGCCACGTATGCCTGCCTGGGTTTGTTGATACCGGCGGGCACGATGACGCTGGTCGACAGTGCCTGGCTGTCGTTGGGTCTGGTAGCTGTGATCAAGTTTCTCAGTGGGCTGCCCCTGGGTGTGGCCATGGCAGCGGTGCATGAGGTAACACCAAATCGATTGCGTGCGCAGGCCGCGGCTATCTACTTGTTTATTCTCAATATTGTGGGCCTGGGCACCGGGCCTACCATCGTCGCCTTACTCACAGACTATGCCTTCGGCGACCCGTCGGATCTGCGGTATTCCCTGGCTATTGTTGGTGTGGCTGCTTGCCTTGCAGGTCTGCTACTGTCGTTGTATGCCACCGGGCAGCTGCGAGTGCTTAAACGTGAGTCAGCCAGCGCCTGAGCGCCCGCACCGGCTTTTCGCGTTACTTTTGCCGCAGGTTTGCGTGCGCGTCAATCCACTCCTGTGCGCAAACCGATCCCCAGAAAGAGATTTCGTTCGCCAGCGAAGCCACAGCGCATAGCTCTGCCAGCTTATTGACATTGCCTGCTCCGTAGCAGTCCATCAACTCCAGGCATTCGCGCTGCGTGGGGAGACCTGTGCCGCCGCCTACCGTGCCCACGTTGACGTTGGGAAGGTGCACCTGCCAGCGCAGTACATCCTTCTCCCTATCCAGGTCGAATGAATTCTGGGCGTAAGAGGACTCGCAAAGGGTTGCCGGGTCCTGTCCGGTGGCGATGTAGATAGCTGGCAGCACGTTGTTGTGGCTGTGGTGCGAGTTGTGGTTGCCCGCGAGCATGGCGAAGTCGGTGTAGGATCGGTGCAGCCGGGGAATGTCCTCGATATTGGAGCGGGTGACTTTGCGCATGATGGCACCGGGTATATCCACACTCACCACCACGCTCTTGCCCCTGCCCAGCAGGGCGTTGATATTGCTGCCCACTTTTTCGCCGCTCATGCCGCCTGCCATCAGGTGACGCTTTACTTCGGGATGTCGTTGCAGCACCGATGTGACCGCCTTGGCGGTGGCGATGCTCACCATGTTCTGCCCGGAGGCGTCGCCGGCGTCCATGGTAACGCGCATGCAGACCAGGCTGCCCAGCTGCCAGCAGCTGATGTCCATGACCTTGCCGTGTGAAGTGGTCGACTCCATCACGGGTACCAGCCAGGACCAGTCTTCAGTCATCGCCCGGGTAAACTCCGCAGCATCATCAATATTGTGAAACTCGAAAACCGGGGCGCGCTGGATGCCGCCGTTCCTGATCACCCTGGCGCGCACGCCACCGCTTTCGTTAATCACTTTCATGCCGCGGGATGTTGACGCCACCAGGGTGCCTTCAGTGGTGGCCATGGGGACGTAGAACTCCCCTTTGGCTTCGTCACCCCGCACGGTTACCGGTCCGGCGATGCCTACCGGGACACGTGCGGTGCCTGCGTAGTTTTCAATGTTGGCGTTGGCTAACTCGCGATAGAGCTCGCTCTCGCGCTGCAATACGCTGTTGCCGTCTGCAAGTG
>JAUIIQ010000065.1 GCA_030431585.1 Gammaproteobacteria bacterium
GCGCTGACTCTCACCGAGCGACGCGAGTTGCTGGACTGGGACATTCGCCCGGCTCTGCGCGTATTGCCAGGCGTGGCGGATGTGAATGTACTCGGTGGCTACGCCAAGACCTATCAGGTAAGTCCTGATCCGGAATTGATGGCGGCCGCTGGCGTGAACTTCGATACGCTGCTCAGCGTGCTTGAACGCAATAACGTCAATGTGGGGAGCGGTCGCATCACACAGGGGAACGATATGCTTATTGCGCGTACGTCGGGGCGCTTGAATTCGGTTGCACAGATCGCTTCCCTTGTTGTCTCCAGCGACGCGGGAAATGTGCTGTACCTGGGTGACGTGGCGGACGTGAGCCTTGGTCACCTCAGCCGTTACGGTTCAGTCACGCGTGATGGCAAGGAAACTGTAGAAGCGCTGGTCATCGCTTTGAAAGACAGCAATACAGCACAGGTGGTGAGTGCGGTGAAAGCCAAGCTGGCTGAACTGGAGCCTTCTCTGCCAAAGGGCACTCACATCAACGTCTTCTACGATCGTTCCGTATTGATCAATACCGCCGTGGGGACACTGTCCACTGCCCTGCTGCAGGCGGTGGCAATCGTTATCCTGTTGCTTGCTGTGTTTCTGGGGGACTTTCGCGCTTCGCTGGTTGTGGCCATGTCGCTTCCACTCGCCGCCCTGGCGACGTTCTGGTTGATGAATCAGTATGGGCTCTCAGCCAATCTGATGAGCCTGGGGGGGCTTGTCATCGCCATCGGTATGATTGTGGACTCGTCCGTCGTGGTGGTGGAAAACGTCGCTACACGACTCGCCGAAAAGCCCGGCTTACCCAAGCTGCACCTGATATACCGCGCAGCAAAGGATGTCGCGCTGCCCGTAGCATCGGGAACTCTTATCGTCCTGATCGTATTCTTCCCGCTGCTCACCCTCAGTGGCCTGGAGGGGAAACTGTTTACGCCAGTAGCGCTGACGATTGTATTTGCCATGCTCTCGGCACTGGTGCTTTCGCTCACGGTGATTCCCGTGCTCTCCTCACTGTTGCTGGGCGACACTGCCAGCGCAGTGCCCGCCTACATCGTTTCTCTGCAGGCCCTGTACCGAACCATGCTGCAAAAACTGCTGGTCGCCCCGCGTCTTTTCATTGGCGCCCTCACGTTGCTGCTGATTGCCAGCGTGATTCTGTTTACGCTGACGGGAAAAACCTTCATGCCCTCTCTGGACGAGGGCGACCTTATCGTGCAACTGGAAAAATCACCGAGCATTTCGCTGCAGGCTTCTACCGAACTGGACAAACAGGTAGAGCTTGCGCTGCTGGAACGGGTCCCCGAGATACGCCAGATTGTGGCCCGCACGGGGTCCGACGAGATCGGGCTGGACCCCATGGGGCTGAATGAAACCGACATATTCATGGAGCTGAAACCGGTCTCTGAGTGGCGCTTTTCCAGTAAAGAGGAACTGACGTCGGCAATCCGCGAGGTGCTGCTGCAGTTCCCGGGGATAAACTTTGGCTTTACGCAACCTATCGACATGCGCGTGTCTGAAATGCTCACCGGCTCCAGCGGCGATGTGGCGATCAAGGTGTTCGGAGATGATATCGGCAACCTCGCCCGCCTGGTCAGCGACATCCAACAGCTGACCCGCTCCGCGGCCGGCGCAGTGGACGTGCAGAGCGCCGTCATCGAGGGTGGCCGTTTTCTGGACCTCACTCTCAGGCAGGAAGTGGCGCACAGACATGGCATGACGTCCCAGGGGCTGGGGACGTATGTCAAGGCACAGCTGGAGGGCGTCAATGTGTCGCAGGTCATTGACGGGAAAAAGCGTTTTCCCCTGGTCGTGGCAAGTCGCGGTAGCACACTTGACCCTGCCTCCAGTATCAACGACTTGCGGCAACAACAAATCATCATGCCAGACGGCAGCCTGGCGCCCCTTGAGAGCATTGCCGGGATCAGCTTTCGCGAGGGGCCGCTGCTGATAGAGAGGGAGCGCGGCAACCGCTTTGGCGTTGTCACCAGCAACGTGACCGGGCGGGACATAGTCGGCTTCGTCGAGGAGCTGGACCGGCTCATCAACAGCAAGGTCAAACTGCCCACCGGCTACTACCTCGAATTCGGCGGTGAGTTTGAAAACCAGCGCAGGGCAACCAACAACCTGCTCACTGTTGTACCCGCTGCCCTGCTACTGATCCTGGTCATTCTGTTCACCACGTTCAGGTCACTGACTATCGCGGCCCTGATCCTGGGCAATATCCCCTTCGCACTGATGGGTGGTGTGGTGGCCCTGTATGCCAGCGGGGAATACCTGTCGGTGCCGGCTTCGGTAGGCTTTATTGCCCTGCTTGGCATTGCCGTACTCAACGCGGTGGTGATGATAAGCCATTTCGAGCAGTGTCGCGGCTCGATCCATGGGGCCTATGAGCGAGTGCTGGAAGGTTCGATAAAACGCCTGCGACCCATTCTGATGACCGCCACCACCGCCCTCTTCGGCCTGCTGCCCCTGGTGTTTGCCAGTGGGCCAGGCGCTGAAATCCAACGCCCGCTGGCGATTGTGGTGGTGGGTGGCCTGATGACCTCTACCATCACAACTCTGTTTTTACTTCCCCTGGTTTATCTTTGGATGGAGAAGAATAAATCATGAAAGAACAATTACTTACAGCTGTTTTTTCAGACGATGTCAAAGATGACGTGATTGATGCCTTGATCGCAATGGAGGCCCTGTCCGGCTTCAGTTTGAGTCGTATAGACGGCTATAGCCGGGAGCATAGCCAATTTGACGTCAGCGAGCAGGTAGCCGGCCATCGGCGAATGTGTCGAATAGAAGTGCTCCACGAGGCGACGCTGGAAGAGGAACTGCTTACCACCCTGGGCGCCGCAGTCAGGGCCAGCCACCTGCGCTACTGGCTGACAGCGCTCGCTGGTAGTGGCACCCTGGGGCACAACACCCGGGCCCGGTGAGCACGCAGAGAGCCGGCAAGGGGTGCTGCTGCAGCCCCGGGACCTAACTCTCTTCGAGCAATGCCTCGTCCTGTTCTTCTTCCACGGTGACCTCGAGCTTGTCGGCAGCCTTGTCCAGGCGAACTCTGGCGATGCCACCTGATCGGGCCAGGTCGCCAAAGAGCACCATTTCCGCCAGGGGCTTCTTGATGTGTTCCTGGATAATTCGCTCCATGGGCCTGGCGCCCATGTGCCGGTCGTAACCCTTTTCCACCAACCACAGTCGAGCATCCTCGTCGACATCCAGGGTGACGCGCTTCTCGTCCAACTGTCCCTGCAGTTCGGTGAGGAATTTGTCTACAACAGTGAGGATCACATCCTCGCCCAGAGGCTCAAATTGCACAATGGAGTCCAGCCTGTTGCGGAACTCAGGCGTGAACATCCTGGTAATAGCTTCCATACCATCGGTACTGTGATCCTGCGTGGTAAAGCCAATGGTGCGGCGGCTGATATTCTCTGCACCGGCATTGGTGGTCATCACCAGAATGACATTGCGGAAATCCGCCTTGCGCCCATTGTTATCGGTGAGAGTCCCGTGGTCCATCACCTGCAACAGCAGGTTGAAGACCTCCGGGTGGGCCTTTTCAATCTCGTCCAGCAGTATCACTGCATGGGGGTGCTTGGTCACCGCGTCAGTGAGCAGGCCACCCTGGTCAAAGCCGACGTAACCAGGTGGTGCACCGATGAGACGAGACACCGTATGGCGCTCCATATACTCGGACATGTCAAAGCGTATCAGCTCCAGGCCCAGTTGCATGGCCAGCTGCCGCGTCACCTCGGTTTTGCCGACTCCGGTGGGCCCCGCCAGCAGGAACGACCCTATAGGCTTCTCGCCGGTCTTGAGGCCAGCCCTGGCCAACTTGATAGACGTGGAGAGACTGCTGATCGCCTTGTCCTGGCCAAACACCACCATTTGCAGGTTGGACTCCAGTTTCTGCAGTACTTCCTTGTCATCCGAACTGACAGTCTTGGGGGGAATTCGGGCGATCTTGGCGATGACGGTTTCGATGTCGCCAACCCCGATTACCTTCTTCCGTTTGGAAGGCGGTTGCAGTTGCTGGAACGCCCCCGCCTCGTCGATAACATCTATCGCCTTGTCAGGCAGGAAACGGTCGGTGATGTATCGCGCGGAAAGATCCGTAGCCACCTTGAGTGCTTTATCGGTGTAGCGCAATCCGTGGTGTTCCTCAAAGCGCGATTTGAGACCCTTGAGTATCTTGTAGGCATCCTCAGTGCTGGGTTCCAGTACATCCACCTTCTGGAAGCGGCGGCTGAGCGCCTTGTCCTTGTCAAAAATACCGCGATATTCCTGGAACGTGGTCGAACCAATGCAGCGCAGTTTGCCGGAACTCAGCAGTGGCTTGAGCAGGTTGCTGGCGTCCATTACGCCACCGGATGCCGCGCCTGCTCCGATGATGGTATGCACCTCATCGATAAAGAGAATCGCATGATCTCGCTTCTTCAATTCAGCGAGCAGCCCCTTGAACCGTTTTTCGAAATCACCCCGATATTTGGTACCGGCAAGCAGTGACCCCAGGTCCAGGGAATATACAACGGCGTCCTGCAGCAGTTCCGGTACGTCGCCATCGACAATTTTTTTCGCCAGGCCCTCAACAATTGCGGTCTTGCCAACGCCGGACTCTCCCACCAACAAGGGGTTGTTCTTGCGCCTGCGAGCAAGAATCTGGGCCACCCGCTCCACTTCCGGCACCCTGCCTATAAGCGGGTCGATATGGCCCTCGGCCGCCTCTTTGTTCAGGTTAGTGGCGTAGCTGTCCAGCGGGTTGCCATCGCCCTCTTCGACGCTGGGCGAATCGCTCTCCAACGACGGTGGCACGTCCCCGGGCTCGTTCTCGCCAGCGACCTTGGATATGCCATGGGTGATGTAATTGACGACATCGAGTCGGGCGATGTTTTGCGTCTTGAGGAAGAATACCGCCTGACTCTCGGACTCGCTGAAAATCGCAACCAGCACATTTGCTCCAGTGACCTCGCTCTTGCCAGAGGATTGCACATGGAATACGGCGCGTTGCAGGACCCGTTGAAAACCCAGGGTGGGCTGCGTATCGCGATCTTCTGATTCTTCCGGAATAAGTGGGGTAGTGGCGTCCACGAACTCAACCAGGTCGCCACGCAAGCCACCTATGTCGGCGCCGCAGGCTTTCAATACCCGAATGGCGTCGTTATTGTCCAGCAAGGCGAGCAACAGGTGCTCGACGGTCATAAACTCGTGGCGCTTGGACCGCGCACTGCGGAAAGCGTCGTTCAACGACTGTTCCAGATCCTTACTCAGCATGCTCTGCTCCCGGGCCTCAGCCCTCCGATGCCTCTATTTCGCACAGCAGGGGATGGTCGTTTTCCCTGGCATGCTGGTTTACTTGCGCCGCTTTTGTTTCGGCGATATCACGGGTGAAAATACCGCACACGCCCTTGCCCTGGGTATGCACTGTCAGCATTACGTGAGTAGCCTGCTCACGGTTCATACGGAAGAATGTCTCCAGCACCTCCACCACAAACTCCATCGGCGTATAGTCGTCGTTGATCAATACAACCTTGAAAAGTGGGGGCTTTTTCAGTTCAGGCTTCGATTCCTGCAGGGCGAGCCCGCCTTCCGAATCGTTATCTTCTCCCGACATCAGCCTTTCACCCTGGTCCCGAATCTGTACTACCAACCTGCTCATTAACAAAACTGTCGAATTCCGAAGGTTACTGCTCAACTACTGGATATGGATACAATACTCGGGTTTTCAAGGCCTATCAATGTCCGATAAAACCTATGAGATTGCACGGTTATTTACGCGATTTGGCAAGTTTGGGATTACTTTACCCCGGTAATGGCGGCACCGCGCCCATAGCGCCTGCCAGGCCACGGTAGCTGCACGACCCGCAGCAGCAAGACTGCCTGCGAAAAAAGGTTCATCGCACATTCGGGGAATGAGGCATTCAAGCAATGAGGTATTCAAACTAAGCGGACGCCACAAATGGGGTAAGCCTTCCGCGGTTGAAAACAAACGTCCACGCCCTTGGAAGGCTTACCCCATTTGTGGCCGCTCAGCTGGAGAGTGTCTATCCACCAGGCAACCCCGCTAATCCAAGAAGAGCCAAAAAAAAGGCGCGCGGTTTACACCCGCGCGCCCTTTGATACTGCGTACCCCCGGATTACATTGACTTGACGATAGCCTTGCCAAAGTCCGAGCAGCTCAGCAATGTAGCCCCTTCCATCAGGCGTTCGAAGTCATAGGTGACCGTGCCTGCCTGAATGGCACCATTCATGCCGTTGATGATCAGGTCGGCCGCTTCATTCCAGCCCATGTGACGGAGCATCATTTCAGCAGAGAGAATCAGGGAACCAGGGTTCACCTTGTCCTGCCCGGCATATTTCGGAGCGGTACCGTGCGTTGCCTCAAACAAGGCAATATTGTCGGACAGATTGGCGCCCGGCGCGATGCCAATGCCACCCACCTGTGCTGCCAGCGCGTCCGAGAGATAGTCCCCGTTCAGGTTCAGGGTGGCGACCACGCTGTACTCCTTGGGACGGGTCAGCACCTGCTGCAGCATCGCATCGGCAATCACGTCTTTTACCACGATTTCCTTGCCGGTATTGGGGTTCTTGATTGCTACCCAGGGCCCACCGTCCAGCAGTTGACCGCCAAACTCTTGCTTGGCAAGTTCATAGCCCCAATCGCGGAACGCCCCTTCCGTGAACTTCATGATATTGCCCTTGTGCACCAGGGTGACCGAAGGGAGGTCCTGGTCGATGGCGTACTGTATCGCCTTGCGCACCAGGCGCTTGGTGCCTTCCTCGGAAACCGGCTTGATGCCAATGCCTACGTTCTGGGGGAAGCGAATCTTGGTTGCGCCCATTTCCTTGATGATAAAGTCCACCACTTTCTGGGCTTCATCGGTACCGGCCTGGTATTCGATGCCGGCATAGATATCCTCCGAGTTCTCGCGGAAGATCACCATATTGCATGAGCCGGGGTCTTTCACCGGTGAGGGCACGCCCTCAAACCAGCGGACCGGACGCAGGCAGGTGTACAGGTCCAGTTCCTGGCGCAGCGCCACGTTGAGCGAGCGGAAACCACCGCCCACAGGTGTGGTCAATGGGCCTTTGATCGCTACCGAGTATTCCTTGATGGCGTCCAGTGTCTCTTCCGGGAACCAGTCCCCGTCGTACATCTCGGCTGCCTTCTCGCCGGTATAGATTTCCATCCAGGAAATCTTTTTGCTGCCGCCATAGGCCTTTTCGACGGCAGCGTCGACAACGTCGATCATCACCGGGCTGATATCGACACCGATACCATCGCCTTCTATGTAGGGAATGACGGGATTGTCAGGGACGTTCAGGCTGTTGTCATCGTTGACGGTGATTTTGTCACCTTGCGAGGGAACCTGAATATGCTTGTAGCCCATGTGATTACTCCATTGCTGCTAGGGTTCTTGGTATGTCGGGGAAAACCTGTAGGATGCCCCATTTAAAGCGGGGAAAATTGTAGCACGTTTGCATCGGTTTCTGCCTCGCCTGAGCTCGATTATTATCAGTATCCGGGACAGAACATTGCACCGAAATCGCGCGCTTGCCGTATTATCTGCCAGGTCATGACCAATATCATTCTCCTCAACAAGCCATTTCAGGTGCTAAGCCAGTTTACGGACAGCGAGGGCCGTAAAACGCTGGCCGACTACCTTCGTGCTCCCGGCTACCGGGTTGCCGGCCGACTGGACTACGATTCAGAGGGCCTGCTGCTGCTCACTGACGACGGGCGCCTGCAACAGCAAATCGCCAATCCACGCTTTAAACGCTGGAAAACCTACCTCGTGCAGGTTGAGGGCACGGCAGACGATGCGGCAATTGAGGCACTGCGCACGGGCGTGGAATTAAAAGACGGGCTTAGTCTCCCCGCTCGCGGCAGACTCATCGACGCACCCGACATCTGGGCGCGCACCCCTCCCGTGCGTGAACGCAAGTCGGTGAGCGACAGCTGGATAGAACTGTCCATCCAGGAAGGTCGCAACCGACAGGTTCGCCGCATGACGGCAGCCGTAGGCCTGCCCACGCTCAGGCTGGTGCGTATAAGCATAGGCGACTGGGCGCTTGACGGGCTGAAGCCAGGCGAACATCGCATCCAGCAGATTCACCTGCCAGTGGCCTCACCGCGGCGGCAAAAAGCGCGAAGGAACTAACATGAGCAAAGATAATTCATGGCCACCGCACGTTACCGTGGCAGTGGTCATAGAGGACAAGGGCCGCTACCTGATGGTGGAGGAACGGGATAAACTCGCTGGTGGGCTGGTGTTCAACCAACCGGCCGGGCACCTCGAGCCCGGTGAAGGGCTGCTGCAGGCCGCGTTGCGGGAAACCCGTGAAGAGACCGGTTGGGAGGTGGAACTCACGGCCATTATTGGTGCATCGCTGGCTACTGCGCCCAACGGTATCACCTACTTCCGCAACAGCTTTGCGGCGAGGCCACTGCGCCAGATTCAGGGAGCCGTCCTGGATGCTGATATCGAAGGCATCCACTGGCTCACCTACGAGGAAATTCTGGGCAATTCTGCTAGAATGCGCAGCCCGTTGGTGCTGCCGACCATAGAGCAGTACCGCAAGGGCCACCACTACCCGCTGGATTTCATATACATCGATGAGCCTCAACGCTTCCAGTAAAGTCATCGTCGGCATGTCCGGCGGTGTCGATTCCTCTGTTTCTGCTCTGCTGTTGAAAGAGCAGGGTTATGCAGTGGAGGGTCTGTTCATGAAGAACTGGGAAGAAGATGATGGCACCGAGTACTGCACCGCCAGGGAGGATTTCGCCGATGCCAGCGCCGTTGCAGACAAGCTGGGCATCACCCTGCATGGAGCCAATTTTGCAGCGGAATACTGGGATAACGTATTTGAACACTTCCTGTCGGAGTATCGCGCCGGACGCACCCCGAACCCCGATATTCTTTGTAACCGTGAAATCAAGTTCAAGGCGTTTCTGGACTATGCCGATATGCTGGGCGCAGACCTGATCGCAACCGGGCACTACGTACGACGCGGCGAAGCAGACGGCCAGACCACCCTGCTCAAGGGACTGGATGCGAACAAGGACCAGAGCTACTTCCTGCACGCCGTGGGTCACCTCGAGCTGCAGCGGACGCTGTTTCCAGTGGGCGATATTGAGAAACCCCAGGTGCGGGCGCTGGCGGACAAACACCAGTTGGCAACGGCAGCCAAAAAGGACTCCACCGGGATATGCTTTATTGGCGAACGCCGTTTCAAGGATTTCCTGCAGCAGTATCTGCCCGCGCAACATGGGGACATCTACAGCCTGGAGGGCGAGAAACTCGGCCAGCACCAGGGGCTGATGTATCACACTATAGGTCAACGCCAGGGGCTGGGCATAGGCGGCCTGGCCAACCACTCCGAGGCACCCTGGTACGTGGTTGACAAGGACCTGGATAACAACATTCTGCTGGTGGCCCAGGGCAATGACCACCCGGCATTGTTCAAGTCGTCACTGCGTACTACCGACATTTACTGGATTGCAGGCACCGGGCCGACCCTGCCCTTGCAATGTCACGCCAAGGTGCGCTATCGCCAGGCTGACCAGGCTTGCACCGTCAGCCTTGACGGCGAAGGATACAGGGTTGATTTTGTCCAGCCACAGCGCGCTGTCACGCCCGGCCAATCGGTTGTTTTCTATCAGGGCGAACGCTGCCTGGGCGGTGGTGTCATTGAGGAAACAGCCTGATGAACAGCAGTCACACTGTGTTGCAGCAGCAGACCCTGGCCCTGGCTGGCGTGGCCCAGGCTGCGCGCATGGTTGACCAGGTATCCCGCTCGGGTAACTATCCCGTGGAGTTCCTGGAACCGTCAATACACAGCCTGTTTGAATTTGAAGCCAGCGATGTGGCGGCGATTTACGGCGGAGTTGCCGGGGTAAAGCTGGGTTTACACAACCTCAGCGCCATGCTGGCAACCCGGCAGGGGGACGAAACACGCGACATGGTGCGCTATGTTTTCAACCTGTTGTACCTGGAGCGCAGGTTTGCCGCCAACCAGGAAATGATGTCGGTGGTTCACTCACGCCTACAGCACGCCAGTTTCAAGGCGGAACATTTTTCCGGACACGTACATGAGATCTGCCACAGCGTATCCGGCATCTACCAGGACACGCTCAGCCAAATGCGCTTCCGCATCAAGGTGAACGGTTCCGCGCAGCACCTGCAAGACAAGCAGAACGCCGATATCATCCGCGCCCTGTTGCTGGCCGGACTGCGTTCAGCCTTCCTCTGGCGGCAGTTGGGTGGGCGTCGCTGGAAGCTGCTGTGGCAGCGTAAACAGCTTCTCCAGACAGCGCAGAGCCTGTCCCGAGAGCTTCCCCTGGTGTAAAATCCGCCGCTCTAAGCCCCCCGGAGTCATTCATGGATCTCTCATCCCTGTCAGCAGTTTCCCCTATTGACGGCCGCTACGGCGGCAAGACCGTTGCCCTGCGCGACGTGTTCAGCGAATTCGGCCTGATCAAGCGCCGTGTGCAGGTAGAAGTGCGCTGGCTGCAGTCGCTTTCCCGGCACAGCGACATCGCAGAGGTGCCTGCCCTCTCGCCCACTGCCAACAAGTCACTGGAAGCCATTCTGGATGACTTCACCGAGGTCGATGCACGGCGTATCAAGGACATCGAATCCACCACCAATCACGATGTCAAAGCAGTGGAGTATTTTCTCAAGGAACGCTTCGCCGGGAATGCGGAGCTGGAGGCCGTCTCCGAGTTCGTGCATTTCGCCTGCACTTCCGAAGACATCAACAATCTGTCGCATGCACTGATGCTGCGTGATGGCATTCACGGCGTGTTGTTGCCAGAGATGCATAATATTGTCGCTGCGCTGGTGTCACTGGCGCAGGACGCCGCAGAAGCACCGATGCTGGCACGCACTCATGGCCAGACAGCGAGCCCCACTACCATGGGCAAGGAAATCGCCAACGTGGTCGCCCGGCTACAGCGTCAGCTGGAGCAGGTCAGCCAGATCGAGTATCTCGGCAAGATAAACGGCGCTGTAGGCAACTACAATGCCCACCTGTCTGCCTACCCTGATGTGGACTGGCAGGCACATGCGGAACAATTTGTTACGTCTCTGGGGCTGAGCTGGAACCCCTACACCACCCAGATAGAGCCACACGACTATATGGCGGAGTTGTTTGACGCCATCGCTCGATTCAACACTGTGCTGATCGACTTTGACCGTGATATCTGGGGCTATATTTCGCTCGGTTATTTCAAGCAGCGTACCGTAGCTGGAGAGGTGGGCTCGTCCACCATGCCGCACAAGGTGAACCCTATCGACTTCGAGAACTCGGAAGGCAACCTGGGGCTGGCCAACGCAGTGTTCCAGCACCTGGCGGCAAAGCTGCCCATCAGTCGCTGGCAGCGTGACCTGACCGACTCCACCGTACTGCGCAACATGGGCGTGGGAGCGGGATACAGCCTGATCGCCTACCAGGCCAGCCTGAAAGGCATCTCCAAGCTGCAGCTCAACGAGCAGCGGCTGGCCGAAGACCTCGACAACAGCTGGGAAGTGCTGGCAGAGCCAATACAAACCGTGATGCGGCGCTATGGCATCGAAAAGCCCTATGAAAAGCTGAAAGAGCTGACCCGGGGCCAGGACATGAGCAAGGAACTGATACAGGATTTTGTCAGCAAACTGGCCATTCCCGAAGCGGCCAAGGCGGACCTGCTGAAAATGACACCTGCCTCCTATATTGGCAACGCCGTCAGCCAGGCACGGGCCATCGGATAAGCGGTTGTGAACGCCGGCTGGGAACTCAAGCTTGATCGGGAACAATTCCTGGCGCGCTACTGGCAGCAGAAACCGCTGCTCATACGCCGCGCCGTCCCTGGTTTCACGCCTCCGATTTCCAGCCACGAGCTGGCCGGACTGGCATTCGAAGAAGGCGTGGAAGCGCGCATAATCGAGCACTGCAAGGGTGACTGGATACTCAACCACGGCCCCTTCAGGCAAGCCGATTACCAGCGAGAGAACCCCTGGACTTTGCTGGTGCAAGCGGTGGACCACTATGCGGACAGCGTGGCGGCGCTGCGCCAGCTGGTTGACTTCATTCCACAGTGGCGTGTAGATGATGTCATGGTCAGCTACGCGGTGGATGGTGGCAGCGTAGGCCCGCACTACGACAACTACGATGTCTTCCTGTTGCAGGGTGAAGGCAAGCGGCTGTGGAGGACTGGCCAGTTCTGCGATAGCGCCAGTCCCCTGCTACCCCACGCTGAACTGCGCATACTCAGCCTCTTCGAAAGCGAACAGGAATACTTGCTGGAAACCGGGGATATGCTCTACCTGCCGCCAGGTCTTGCGCATTGGGGCATAGCGCAGGGCGAGTGCACTACCTTCTCTATCGGCTTTCGTGCACCGCGCATCAACGACATGGTATCGCGGTTTGTCGACACACTGCTTGGTGACATGGATACGGAGCAGTTTTATCACGACGCGCGCCTGGAGCCGGTCACCCGCGCGGGCGAGATACGTGCGCATGACCTGCAGCGGGTGCAGTCGCAGATAGAAGCCGCGCTGGACCAGGCAGCGGAGAATACCTGGTTTGGAGAACTGGTGACCGAACCGCGTTATGACCTGCTTCCTGACGACGATGACCTGGCCGAAGCGCGTGCGCTATTGCGCAGTGACGGCGAGAGCGTAATGCTTTCCAGCGCCGCCAAGCTGGCATGGCAACAGGATGCAGAAGGCATTGTGGTGTTCGCCAACGGCGAAAGCCGGCACTACTCCTGTGCACGGCTTGACCTGGTTATTCCGCTTTGCGAGTCTGGGGAGCTGAGCGCAGCGGCGGTGGGACAGGCGGTGACCGACAGTGAGTCCCTTGCTCTGCTCGACTATCTTCTGGAAGCGGGGTGTATTTATGTCCGATAGTGAATTTCTGCAGCATGTGGCCTATCCCCACCCGTTCGATGATCTGGCCGTCGCCTTGTGTGACAGTGCTTCCCGGTACCTGTGTATTCTCAGCCCAACCCTGGATCACGCCGCGTTTGATAGCGACACCCTGGCGCAAAGTCTCAGTGCATTGGCGCGCAGCAGCCGACAGGCCGAGGTCCGGATACTGGTCTCGTCTGTGACGGCAATCGTTAATCGTGGGCACCGTCTGTTAAGCCTGGCGCGAAGGATACCCAGTTCAGTGCAGCTACGACGCCTGGATGAGCATCCGGACTGGAATGGCCAGACCGTGGTCATTCGCGACAGGGATGGCGTACTGTACAAGCCGGGAGGTTCTGACACGGATGGCTTCTATGAGCCGGACTCGCGCGCCTCCACCCAGCGTCACCTGGACTTGTTCAACGAACTCTGGCGCTATAGCGTGCAAGACCCTAACCTGCGTGCACTGAGCCTCTAGCGTGAACTTCGCAGGGATGACAATGCGGCTTCGTTAAAGCCGGGTGAAACGTTCAGGGTTACTGGCAGTGCTGGATGATCGTTTCTGCAAAGTGCTCCATCACCCGTTTTTTGTCATCCAGTGAAGACCTTGCGCCAAGGGAAAACTTGAAAGGATAGGACACACCCGCTGTCATGCCCTGCTCCTCAAGCCGCTTGAAGGTATCGGGATCTGGCGGCGTGGTCAGCCCGATAATGGTCTCAAACGGCAGGTCCTGACGCCCCAACTCGGCTCGATACGCCGAGAGTTCCTCAAGTATTGCCGGCACATCTTCCGGCGCGCTGCCTGCGCCAATCCAACCGTCATTGCGCGCCGCCCTGCGCAGTGCAGCCCTGTTGGCACCACCTACGTAAACCGGCACCTGACGACCGGGTGCCGGGGCGACCTGCACGGCATCGAACTGGTAAAACTCACCGTCGTGTTCCACCCAACCGCCCTGCCAGCACTTGCGTAAAATGCCGATCATTTCGTCCATTCGCTTGCCACGCTGTGCGAAGGGGACGCCGTACACATCAAACTCATCCTTCATCCAGCCAGCACCCACGCCAAACGCAAAACGGCCATTACTGAAGATATCCAGGGAACCGGTCGCCCTGGCAACCTCGAACACGTTGCGTAAGGGCAGTACGTATATAGATACACTGAGTTTCAGGCGATGGGTAGAGGCCGCCAGAGCGCCCAGTGTAACCCAGCAGTCAGGATAGGGATCCTCTGCTTGCATAGGCGCTTGACCGTCAGCGGAGTAAGGGTAACTGGCGTGCACAGTTTTCGGGTAAACCCCATGATCACCCAGGAACACGCCCTCAAATCCCAGCTCCTCGGCAAAGCGGGCGACATCCAGAAGCTGCTCGGGTTCGATCCATGTCAGTGCCTGCCAGAATTTCATCGCCTTTCCCTCTCGTCAGTGCAGTAACGGTAGCCTGCTGCCAGCTTGGCAGCCCGAGTTCACAGCAGTCACATGAGGCATTTTTTAAAGCAGGCTGATGATTTCACGGGCGGCGGCGTAGGCAGTGATTCTGTCGCATTCCACCTCTTGCTCCAGTTCCGGCAAACGCTTCTTGACGGCTGGATTCTGACTGAGTTTCAACAGCAGCATTTCGTTAATCAGCTGCCGCAGCCAGTCGTGGTTCTGTTGCGCGCGCTTCTGTTGAAAGCTGCCTTCTTCATGAGCGCGAAAATAATACTCAACAAGCATACCCCACACCGCGTCAATATTAATCTGCTTGAGCGCACTGCAAGTCATCACCCTGGGCGTCCAGAAACTGGTATGGCGCAACAGGTTCATTGCACTGGTGTACTGCTGCCGCGCCAGTTGCGCGAGTTTTTCGCTGTCGCCGTCGGCCTTGTTGATGACCAATGCGTCCGCAAGCTCCATGATGCCCTTCTTGATACCCTGCAGTTCATCACCGCCGCCGGGCAGCATCAGCACCATAAAGAAGTCCACCATGCCGGCAACCTGGTACTCGCTCTGGCCAACACCTACCGTTTCCACCAGAATCACGTCGTAGCCGGCTGCCTCACAGAGCAGCATGGTCTCGCGGGTTTTCTGCGCCACACCGCCCAGGGTGCCCTCGGACGGCGATGGCCGTATAAACGCTTGTTCCCGCCGCGACAATTCCTCCATGCGAGTCTTGTCGCCCAGTATGGAGCCGCCGGCAATGGGCGAGCTGGGATCTACAGCCAGCACTGCGACGCGCTTGCCCTGCTCTATCAGATACAGGCCGAAGGCTTCAATGAAGGTGGATTTGCCCACGCCGGGCACACCAGTGATCCCAACCCGGATGCTATTGCCGCTATGCGGTAAAACCTGCTCCAGAATCCCCTGGGCCTGCTCGCGATGTCTGTCCAGTTTGCTCTCTACGAGAGTGATTGCCTTGGCCAGGGCCCGACGGTTGCCGGCGAGCAGGCTGTCAAGGTCAAACGATGTCATCCCTGCGCTTCGTTCACGGCATCCAGCACTTCACGGGCACACACCGGTATAGGCGTGCCGGGCCCGAAGATACACTTCACGCCGGCCTGGTAAAGGTAGTCGTAGTCCTGGCGTGGAATGACGCCTCCCGCAATCACCACGATGTCGTC
>JAUIIQ010000066.1 GCA_030431585.1 Gammaproteobacteria bacterium
CCGCTGTGATCGTGGTATACCCCCGAAAGGGAGTCAAGGGGGGTTCGACCGCTCGGGGGTATACCACGATTGCAGTGGCCGCTCAGCTGGAAAGTGTCTATTCACCAAGCAACCCCGCTAATGTGCGATAAATCTTTTTCGCCCCGGTGATATGGGAGAAATGGCTCGCGCTGTTCTGCGTATGTAATCAGTCAAAAAGCGCCAATCAACGGCGACCGAAAACACATTGGTTCATACTACCTGCTCTTTCACGGAAAAGCAGGGAACGGATGCCATGCTTACCCGCAGGACCTTCGCCGCAGGCAGCAGCGGTTTCAGCCTGATCGAACTGATGATCGTAGTGGTCATTGTTGCTGTGCTGATGACGGTCGCGCTGCCCGTTTATCAGCACCAGATGATGCGCAGTAATCGGGCCGCTGCCCAGGCCGAGATGCTCGAGATTGCTGGTTTACAACAGCAACATCTGCTGGCAACCCGCCGGTACATGGATGCATCTGCTCTTGCTGCAGCCGGTCATACCCTAGATTCTGCAGTGTCTAAGCACTACCGCAGCAGCCTGGTGCTGGGGACAGGTGCAGCGCCTGGCTACCAATTGCGTTTTACGCCAACCGGGTCGCAGCAGGCGGATGGCTGGTTGCAACTGGATGGCGACGGCAATTACAGCTCCCAGTATGAGGGCAAGTGGTGGCGTCGATGACGCGTTGCGGTGCCCTCAGGAGATCCCAGCGGGGAGCCTTGATGATCGAGATTCTGCTGACCCTGTCGGTAATGGTGATCGGCATGTGGGCAATGCTGGACTTGCATACGCGACTGCAAGTATCCGAATTTGAAGCTTACCAGCGTACCCAGGCGCTTGCCCTGCTGGATGACATGGCTAACCGTATCATGGCAAATCGCAAAGAGGCTGCTGCCTATGTCACCGATTCTGTAAGGGGTATCGGGACTTTGCCCTGCAGCAATCCGGCGGAAAGCTCCACCCTGGTTGCCCATGATCAAGCAGAGTGGTGCCAGGCGCTGAGAGGCTCTGCTGTCGGGAGATTGGACGAGGCGGCGCGGATAATTGCCGGGCGCGGATGTGTGGAGGCGGTTGGCGGTCTGCTGGAAGAGGAGTACCTGGTGACTGTGGTTTGGCAGGGCGCCACACCCCTTGCACAGCCGCCTGCTACGTTGTCCTGTGGTAAAGACCAGTACAATCAGCCAGCGGATTCGTCCTGCGCTGATAGCGACGACCGTTGTCGTCGCTATGTTTCCACACTGGTACACATTGCCAGCCTGAGCGCCGGATGAACGGACGCGTGTCGCTACCCGTTGTTTGCAAACAAGGCGGTTTCACCCTGGTGGAAATGATGATTGCGTCGGCCCTTGGCCTGGTTATCATGGCCTGGCTGACACAACTGCTCATTGACACCGCGCGCATCAATCGTGAAATGGCGAACACCAGTAACCTGCTGGAAAGTGGCCGTTTCGCACTGCAGCGACTGCGAGAAGATGTCGGTCATGCTGGCTACTGGGGTGCGTTCGTGCCCAGCTTCGATGACCTCACCTACAGCGAACTGCCGTCGGACGTTCCCGTTCGTTTTCCCGACCCCTGCCTGCCCTTTGCTGCGTGGCCGGCCAGACACGGTCAGGTCGCCGCATTGCTGGGAATGCCTGTACAGGTTCAGCCCGGTGCAGTGGGTGACAGCTGCGATGCCCTGTTGTCCGCAGAGTCCAGTGCCCTGGGCACTGACGTGTTGTTGCTGCGTTATGCACAACACTGCATTGCTGGTGACCTCAGCTGTTCTCCTGCCTCCAGCGGACCCTTGTACCTGCAGGTATCCAATTGTGCTGACGAACTGGCTATGGGTGGTCGCTTTGCGCTGGACCCAAACGCAGCTCCCTACACCGAGAGAGACTGTACTACACCCGCGGCGCGGCGCCGTTTTGAGCAGCAGATCTACTTCGTGCGCAATAACGGCCGGGGCATACCCAGTCTTTATCGCTCAGAGTTCGGGTACTCTATGGGCGAGCAACGACAGTTGGCCGCGCAGGAGTTGGTGGCAGGGGTGGAGCGGTTTCACGTCGCCTTGGGGGTGGATGACCGAAGCCAGACGGGTGAGGCTGTTGACTACAACTCTGCTATTGCCTGGCAGGGCCTCAATAGCAGAACCGTGGCGCGCAATCGCGGTGATGGCACTCCAGATGGTCCGTTCCGGTACTGCAGTGACACTACTCCCTGTTCAATCGCGCAATTGCTCAACACTACCGTCCTCAAGGTGTATTTGTTGGTGCGCGCTGGCGTGGCCAGCCCAGGTTATCTCAATAACCAGACCTACGTCCTGGGCGACCTGACTGTGGGGCCATTCAACGACGCATTCAAACGACACCTTTTCTCCTCTACGCTTCGTGTTCACAACGTCGCTGGCAGACGAGAGACGCCGTGATCAAGGTTCACTCGCTGCGTGGGAATCGTGGGGCAATCATTATGATGTTTGCCGTCGTTGTGCTGATGCTTATCACGGCTATGGTGGCGATGGCAGTCAAGTTGAGCGCCACTAATCTGTTGGCAGTGGGTAACGTGCAAACGCGGGCTGGCGCGGTGGCCGCTGCAGATAAAGTGATTGGCCAGGTGCTCAGCATGCGGCCGGGTGCTGCCGGGTTTCGCCAGGCCAGGCAGGAGACTGTTGATATCAATCGCGACGGGGTGGGCGACTACACGGTGGCGTTATCTGCTCCCGTTTGTATTCGCGCACAAGCAGCTTCGAGCGCTGCTGCATATAGCGTAACGCTCGCTGGCTATGCTTTCGAAGACCGGTGGAACACGCTTTGGGAAGTCAGCGCCGTTGCCAGCGACGAACGCACTGGTGCCAGCGCCAGGGTTACCCATGCGGTGCGTTACCAAATGACCGAGACTGAAAAATCGATGTTCTGTGGGTGAATCTGGCGCGGGGAAGCGTCGCATGACACAAGGAGAGTGTTGTGAAGGTAAAAAATGTCGTCAGAAAATTGGTAGTGGGGGGATTACTGTTGCTTGGCACATCAGTCGGCTGGGCGGAAGATACAGACCTGTTTTTTCCTGCTGACTCAGGGGTTGAGGACAGTGCCAACGTATTGGTCATCCTTGACAATAGTTCTGGTTGGCTCGCCAGCGAGAATGACGGTATGCCAGTTATGGCTGCAGTAAAAAGTGCAATGGCTGACGTTTTGCGAGGATTGCGACCCGGCTCCGTTCGTGTGGGGATGCTTCTGTACACACCGCCGCAGGATGGACGAGCCCGCGACCGGGGTGCCTATGTACGTGCGGCATTGAGGCCGATGACCGAAGCGGCGGCTGAACTTTACGCACAGCAGATCGAACATCTCGCTGTGGAGGAGGATGTCGGCGTCGGCGGACACTCAGCACTTGCCCTGGCTGAAGCCTATTTCTACTACAGCGGAGGTGCCGCCCTGGCGGGTAAAGGTCGGGACAAGGCGGATTTTCCCGGTAAGTCAGGCTGGGTGGACGCGCAGACGGGCCAGCCCGACTGTCAACAGCGTGCTGGCAATCGCTGTGTCTGGGCCGGCCCCGGCAGCGCCGCAGACGCTGCGGTATGGGCGCTTGAGGGCAACGCCCTGGACAAACTCGACAGCCTCACTTATCGCCCCCCGGGAAGTGCCAATAGTTGTGGCAGCAACACAATCATCCTTGTCAGTAGCGGACCCAATCCAGACGTACAATCGGCATCGAGGCGAGCGCGAGACCTGCTGCAGCAAATGGGAGGAGACGTAACGCCTATTGAGTTGCCCTATGCCAGTGCGATGCGCAACTTCGCTGATGAATGGTCGCGGTTTATGGCAGTCGGCCCCCTTCGTGTCACCACACATGCGATTGACATCAACCCCGGAGAGGGAGATGAAGACAGAGCGTGGACGGCCCTGCTGAGGAGCATCGCCGCAGTGTCCTCGGGGAATTATCTAGCCACTGATGCCAGCGCCCCGGGGATTCGTGGCGCAGTTGAAGCAGCGTTTGCTCAGGCGTTGACTGTTGACGCGAGCTACACATCGGTAGCGATGCCAGCCAGCGCTTTTCTTCGCGGCACATTTCTGAATCAGGTGTATACGGCTCAGTTCCGACCGGACGGAAGTGGCAGGCCACGCTGGCTGGGAAACCTGAAACAGTACCAACTGGGTATTGAACCTGGCATTGGGGAGACCGAACTTCGCGTGCTGGATGCCGACGGACGCAACGCGATTGAGCCTATAGACGGGCGGGTTCGCGCTTGTGCCCGAAGCTTCTGGACACCCGGTTCGCCAGACGCGTACTGGCGCTTTCTCGCTTTGGGCGAGCAGCACGGCGATTGCCCCGACGGGCTCAGTGAGTCCAACTTTCCCGACGGATCACGCGTGGAAAAAGGCGGTCAGGCCTATGTGGGGCGAGGTGGACGGGCCTATACCGATGCAGCGGCAGATGCGCGCTGGGTCACAACAGCGACCGCTGAGTTGTGCGGGGGAGAAACCGGGGTTGCCTGTGCAATGATGGATTTATCGGTCGCCAACCCCGCTCTCACTGCTGCAGGACTCGGAGCTAGCAACGCGAACGAGCGGGACCGCTACATTCTGTGGGCGCGCGGGGCCGATACGGAAGATGAGGATGGCGACGCCAATACTGATGAATATCGCCCGTCCCTTCACGGTGATGTCATTCACTCTCGCCCGCTGGCAATTGACTACGCTACCAGACCTGACGAGGAGAGTGTGGTGGTTTTTTATGGCAGCAACGACGGCTTGCTGCGTGCTGTAAACGGCAATCGCACCCTGCCTCAGCAGGGTGTGGAGGTCGCGCCGCCGGTTCCTGCAGGTGGTGAATTCTGGGCATTTATGCCGCCGGAGTATCATCGCAAGATAGGCGTGGCAATCAGTAATATCGCCGGTGATGGTGCTGGCGGTCGCCTCAAAATCTACGGGCCTGATGGACCTTTGACCTCCTGGCAGGATCCGTCCGGGCGTCGCTATCTGGTCATGACGATGCGGCGCGGAGGAGGCTCCGTCTACGGCTTCGACATCACCGATCCCGCCAGGCCGCTGATGCTATGGCGCCAGGGGTGCCATACCACCGCAAACGGTGCCCGGGAGTGCGCACCAGGCTGGGCTGATGTCGGACAAACATGGTCTCCGGTGCAACTGGCGTGGCAAGACCCAGATGCAGCGCCATTGCTGATCATGGGGGGTGGTTACGATCCTTGTGAAGACCGGGACATACCTGATTTGCTCGCTAATCACGATTGCGACTCCAGCACTCGCGCGAACGGCATCTACATTCTCGACTCTGCAACCGGAGCTGTGCTTAATAACTTTGGCACGGAACGTGCCGTACCTGGCCGTGTTACCGTTGTGCCCGCAGCTGACAGCGAGCGCGGTACCAGCTATGCCTATGCAGCAGATGCTGGCGGGAATCTCTATCGCTTGTCCGGGCCCGCAGGGGAACCCATAGGACAGACTGCTCCGGCGCATTGGGTGCTGACTCGAATTGCTGAGCTTGGCTGTGGCGACAAATCAGATTCCCTGTGCAGCGCCAACCGGAAATTCCTGTCCGGGCCGGATGTGGTGCGCATCCCCGGGACGGAACGTTACGCTGTGATGATAGGCTCTGGAGACCGGGAAAAGCCGACTGCGGCAAGTATTGCAGCGATGTCTGTGGAAAATTATTTCTATGCCCTGGTAGATGCTCCCGGCAGCACAGAGTGGCTGGATTCGATGCTGGCGACCTGCAACCGGGCGACGCTGTGTGGTGACGCATTGACCAGGGTATCTATCGGCAGCCCTGTGCTGAGCGGCCACGACGGGGACGCGAGAGGTTGGCGGATGAAATTGCGCCACGGTGAACAGGTTGTCTCGGCGGCCCTCACGATCGCGAATAAGGTCTATTTCAATACTCACCTCCCCGGCGCAGCCGCTGCCAACGTGTGCCGTCATGGCATGGGGGTGGCAACCAGTTATCAGCTTGACTACCGTGATGGGTCCGGGACGGTGACTGTAATGCCAGCGGGCGGCTTGCTGCCCACGCCAGTGGCGGGGAAGGTTGTGCTGGATGACGGGAGGCTGTCGCCGTTTTGTATTGGGTGTGGCGGTGAAAAGTCGGCGATCGGCAGCGGGGGTATCACCCTGCCGGCTTACCTGCCGCGCCCCAAAGTACGTGTCTACCGCAGCGTCGAACGATGAATTGACGGGCCGGTCGTTGGCTCGTGGCTAGCGACCGGCGCAATGCCCCGAGTAGCTCAGGGACAATAAACGCTCGTCAGCGCTTCCGCTTTTTCCCGCTCAGACTCAATTTCCTCCGGGGTCAGAACGCGCTCCTCGCCCTGGTCGTCGCGCATGATCACCTTCGATTTTGTGGTCAGTGCCTCCAGGTTGGCGCGAGCGCGTGCACACAGTTCCGGATTCTTTTTGTTGCGGCTGGCTGCATCTTCATCAACCGGGTCAAAGTCGTTGCCCACGCGTGGTTTCACCTCAGGCGGGACGGCGCCTTCATCTGCAGTAACGACGCGCTTCAGGCCGGATCCGGTAGTAATGACTTCATAATCCACACCTTTGGGTGGAGGCCGGTCACTGTGCACGGGGTAGCCGCGTTCGTTCACCCACCGATAATGTGTTGTTCCGGCCCAGGACTGCATGGCGCTGACGAACACGGCGCATGTCAGGGCAGTGCCCAGCAGTGTCTTGATGAGTTTTCTGGCAACCATGGCAACAGCTCCGATGGGCGGTTTACGGGCAATGAGCCTCGATAATCTCGAGGTTATCCTGTCTTTGGGCAGCGCGCTCTTCATCACTAAGATAGCGCAGCCCGCCGTTTCCGTCATCAACTCTGATGCGCGGGGCACGGTCTATCACTTCGAGATTCTGTCTCGCCGCAGCGCAGTATTCGGGGTTCTTTTCATGCAGTCTGCTGGTGGGCTTGCTGGGCGAGGCTGCTGGTGTTGGTGGCGCGTTGGACGGGCTCTGGTCAGCGACACCGGGCTTGTCGGAGCCGGATTCCACCCGGTGCACGACGCTGGAGGTGGTCGAGATGGTTTCGTATTCCACACCAGCGGGGGGTGGGCGGTCGCTGACCACGGGGCTGCCATCACTGTTCTTCCAGCGATATAGCGTCTCGGCTGACGTCGTATGAGTCATAGCCACAAGTAGGCTGAAGAAGACGGCAATCGCCGTGTAATTTCGCATAATTATCCCTGAAGACCTATGTTTACAGGCGTTACCATTATAGAAGCAAATTCAAGCTCACAATACTGGAATAGTCCAAATTGTGAGGAATATCACGACAGCCCCACCCATGGTTGACTTTCCCTTGCTTTCTGCGAAGATTGGCGCGTCTTGCAAATGGCAATCGCTAACGTCGAGTACCCTCGGCCTCTGGCGTACTGGTGTGATCCGATTATTCACACCAGCTGTTTGTGAGTCCCGTATTCGAGCTGGGCTGCATGGGCCAGGTCGAGGGCCAGACACTGCGCTACCCCGCAGGGCGACCGATACACGGGTTCGTGATCGTCATTCCCTGAGATGAAGTGACTCAGGGTGGGTTGCGAAGTGTATCGAGTCCAGCAAAGGGGGTGGCGTAGCCAAACCGGTACCGGTCCGAGGTACCCGTACAGCAACGTCCACACAAACTGTTGAAATGCGCCGGCGAGGGTTACGCGTCGGGCATTGCTATATTTTGGAGAATTGCTGTGGAACTCTTATCCGGCGGTGAAATGATCGCTCGCGCTCTGGAAGACGAAGGCGTTGAATACGTATTCGGCTATCCCGGTGGCGCGGTATTACATATATATGACGCGCTGTTCAAGGACTGTAAAGTCCCGCACATTCTGGTGCGCCACGAGCAGGCCGCTACTCACGCTGCTGACGCTTATGCCCGCGCGACTGGTAAGCCAGGGGTGGTTCTGGTCACCTCAGGGCCCGGAGCGACAAACGCCATTACGGGTATCGCCACCGCCTACATGGATTCGATTCCCATGGTCGTACTGTCAGGACAAGTGCAAAGCCACCTGATAGGTGAGGATGCATTCCAGGAAACTGATATGGTTGGTATCTCCCGGCCTATCGTCAAACACAGCTTTATGGTCAAGCGTGCGGAAGATATTCCCGGCATCATCAAGAAGGCCTTCCACATTGCTGCTACCGGCAGACCAGGCCCGGTGGTGATTGATATACCCAAGGATGTGACGCGTCCGGATGAGAAATTTGAGTACAGCTATCCGGAATCGGTGAAGCTACGCTCCTATTCGCCTGCTCAGCGAGGGCACAATGGCCAGATAAAAAAGGCCACTCGTATGCTGCTCGGTGCCAAGCGACCCGTTATATACTCCGGCGGCGGCGTGATACTGGGAGAGGCCAGCGACCTGCTTACGCGCCTTGCCCATGAGCTGAACTACCCGGTGACCAATACCTTGATGGGCCTTGGCGCCTTCCCTGGCTCGGATCGTCAATTCCTGGGCATGTTGGGGATGCACGGGTTCTATGAAGCCAATATGGCTATGCATCATGCTGATGTGATACTGGCTGTTGGCGCGCGGTTCGACGACAGGGTCACCAACACGGTGTCGAAGTTCTGCCCCAGTGCCAAGATCATCCACATCGACATAGACCCCACGTCCATTTCCAAGACAGTGCAGGCAGACATCCCCATTGTCGGCCCCGTGCACTCGGTACTGACAGAGATGCTGGCACAGATTGGACAGATGCGCGCCAAAGACGCTGATCTGCCGGATACTGCAGCGCTGGAGCGCTGGTGGCAGCAGATAGACGAATGGCGCGCAGCGCACGGTCTGTTTACCGGCAGGCGCTATCGTGAGAGCGAGCAGATAATGCCGCAGCAGGTGATTGAGAGCCTTTATCGGGCGACCAACGGAAACGCCTATGTAACCTCTGATGTCGGACAGCACCAGATGTTTGCCGCCCAGTACTACCGTTTTGACAAACCCCGTCGCTGGATAAACTCCGGCGGCCTGGGAACCATGGGCTTCGGCCTGCCCGCCGCAATAGGGGTGAAGCTGGCGTTCCCGGATGCAGATGTCGCCTGTGTCACCGGAGAAGGCAGCATCCAGATGAATATTCAGGAACTGTCGACGGCCACGCATTACAAGACACCAGTGAAAATCATCAACCTGCGTAACAACTATCTTGGTATGGTGAAGCAATGGCAGGACATGCAGTACGAAGGCCGCTATTCCGAAGTGACCTATGCTGATTCCCTGCCTGACTTCGTCAAATTGATGGAGGCCTATGGGCATGTGGGGATACAGGTGACCAGGCTGGAAGACCTGGATGCAGCGATGGAAGAGACCTTCGCACTCAAGGACCGGACAGTGTTCCTGGACGTACTCATCGACAATATGGAGCACGTGTATCCCATGCACATAGCGCCCAATGGATCGATGAAAGACATGTGGCTTTCCAAGAACGAGAGGACCTGATCATGCGACGCATTTTATCTATGCTGCTGGAAAATGAGCCCGGTGCCTTGTCGAGAGTGGTGGGCCTGTTTTCCCAGCGCGGTTACAACATCGAGACCCTGAATGTGGCAGCCACGGACGACCCGACCCTGTCGCGGCTGACTCTCACCACCAAAGGCGACGATTTGCATATCGAACAGGTCACCAAACAGCTGAACAAACTGGTGGATGTGGTCAAGGTGGTGGATCTTACGGAAGGTGCACATGTGGAGCGGGACCTGATGCTGATCAAGGTTCGCGCCACAGGTGCGGCGCGTGATGAAATCAAGCGCACTACAGACATATTTCGTGGCCAGATAGTGGATGTTGGTCCTAACGTGTTCACCATTCAACTGGTGGGCACTTCCGACAAACTCGATGCCTTTGTCGCGGCCATGGTGGACGTGGACATTCTGGAAGTGGTGCGCTCCGGTGTTGCGGGGATATCCCGTGGCGAGAAAGTGCTGTCTCTCTAGCGGACGACCTGCACCTGCGTCTGCGCGCAGCACCAGCACAAAAAAGGGGCCTCTGGCCCCTTTTTTGTTGTAATGGCCCGGCGCGTTAAACGATACGCTTCATTGCCGTCATGTAGCCGCGCAGCTCTTCACCGATAACTTCAACCGGGTGTTGTCGAATCTCTCGGTTTATGGCGATAAGCTCGCGGTTGTCCACGCTGTTGTCGCTGCCGATGCCCTTGCCAATAACGTCAGTGTCTATCTTGCTCATGAAGTCAGACAACAGTGGTCGGCAGGCATGGTCAAACAGGTAGCAACCATATTCGGCCGTATCGGAAATGACCACGTTCATTTCATACAGCTTCTTTCGGGCGATGGTGTTTGCGATCAGCGGTGTCTCGTGCAATGACTCGTAGTAAGCCGACTCCGCCTTGATGCCGGCGGCGACCATGGTCTCGTAGGCGAGTTCCACTCCTGCCTTGACCATGGCGACCAGCAGGATGCCGTGGTCGTAATACTCCTGCTCGGCGATATCCGCCTCTGTGCTGGGCGTCTTTTCGAAGGCGGTATCCTGTGTTGCTGCGCGCCAACTCAGCAGATTGGCGTCATCGTTGGCCCAGTCGGCCATCATGGTGCGCGAGAATTCGCCGGACATGATGTCGTCCTGATGCTTCTCATACAGTGGGCGCATAATGTTCTTCAGCTCATCCGCCAGGTGATAAGCGCGTATCTTGGCGGGGTTGGACAGCCGGTCCATCATGTTAGTAATACCGCCGTGCTTCAGCCCCTCTGTAACCGTTTCCCAGCCGTACTGGATCAGTTTGGATGCGTAGCCGGGCTCGATTCCTTTTTCTACCATTTTGTCGAACGACAGGATGGCCCCTGTCTGCAACATGCCGCAGAGGATGGTCTGTTCGCCCATCAGGTCAGACTTCACTTCGGCAATGGGAGAGGACTCAAGCACGCCGGCACGGTCACCGCCGGTGCCAGACGCCAGCGCCTTGGCGATATCCATGCCTTCACCCTTCGGGTCGTTTTCCCGGTGCACAGCGATGAGCGTGGGAACCCCGAAGCCGCGCTTGTATTCCTCGCGTACCTCAGTACCCGGGCACTTGGGGCACATCATCACCACGGTCAGGTCCTTGCGTATCTGCATGCCTTCTTCTACCAGGTTAAAGCCGTGGGCATAGTCCAGGCAGGCACCTTCTTTCATAAGGGGCATAATCGCTGTGACCACATCAGTGTGCTGCTTGTCCGGGGTGAGGTTCATCACAACGTCGGCAGTAGGCACAAGCTCTTCATAGGTGCCTACGGTGAAGCCGTTCTCGGTGGCGTTTTTCCAGGACTGTCGTTTTTCGGCAATGGCACTCTCACGCAGAGTGTAAGAGACATCCAGGCCGGAATCGCGCAGGTTCAGCCCCTGGTTCAACCCCTGAGCGCCACAGCCTACGATGACGATCTTTTTGCCTTTGAGGTAGTCGCAGCCGTTGGCGAACTCGGCGCGGTCCATGAACCGGCACTTGCCCAGTTCTTCCAGCTGCAGGCGCAGCGGTAGTGTGTTGAAGTAGTTTTGTCCCATGAGGGAGCCTCCTGTGGGGTGGTAGCGTTGCGGTGCCGGCACAGTCGCCTCGTTGCTGGCGTGACCTGGTGTTGCCGGCGTCCGCTGGTATATCCAGCGCAGGCAAGAATAGGGATTTTTTTGGCTTGCGTAAAACGCTAAAAAAGAAATACAGTGTTGCTCAGTTAGCAATAAAAGAGTACCAAGGGTAAAAATAATTGGATACGCGAGCGTTGTCGGTTTTTCTGTCAGTGGCGGACACACTCAATTTCAGCCGCAGCAGCCAGGCCCTGTTTATGAGTGTGTCGGCCGTCAGTCGCACCATATCCCGCCTTGAGGCCGAGGTGGGCCAGCCGCTGTTTCAACGCGACCGTCGCAATGTCAGCCTCACCCATGCAGGGAGCGAGTTCCGCGAATTCGCGCGGCGTACGCTGGCGGAATGGCAGCAGTTGCAACGCAGCCTGGACAGCGAGGGGGAGTTGGCCGGTGAGGTCAGTCTCTATTGCTCGGTTACTGCAAGTCACACCCTGCTTGCACCCATTCTCGCTTCTTTTCGCGCAGCGTTTCCATCGGTGGAAATCATGATGCACACCGGTGACCAGGCAGACGGCGTCAGTCGCGTGCTCACTGGTCAGGATGAACTTGCGGTGACCATTCGCCCCTTGCAGTTGCCCTCGCGCATGGATTTCCTGCCATTGCTGGATTCGCCGCTGCAGTTCTGTATACCCGCCTCAGCCTGCCTGGTGCGCGACAAGGTCCTCGGTGAGCGAGATGCGGGTGGCATTGACTGGGAGTCCCTGCCGCTCATTGTGCCCGAGCGCGGTACCACCAAAGATATCCTGGATGACTGGTTGCGCGACCAGGGTATACGGCCGCGAATTTATGCCCAGGTTGCGGGGCATGAGGCCATTGTGGCGATGGTCAGCCTGGGGCTTGGCGTTGGTATTGCACCGCAACTGGTCATCGAATCGAGTGGCCCAGGGCAGAACGTGGAGACGCTGCATTCAGTGGCTGAGTTGCCGGCACTGTCTATCGGGCTGGCCGCACTTCGCCAGCGCCTGGAGAGTCCCCTGGTGCACGCACTATGGGATGTGGCCGGGCAGACCTACCCCCGCTGCGTTTGATACAATTCACCTTACGAGACTGTCGGATAGCGCTATGCAACAGGAAGAACAGCAGCCAAAGAGTGACGCGGCAGATGCGGAGCCGGTGTCTCCTCCGGTTACGGCACCGCTGGATATGCTGGTTGATGAGCACGAGGAGGAAGTGTCGGAAAATGGCAGGGCGGTGCGCCGTCAGGGCATTTATTTACTACCCAACCTGTTTACTACCGGTGCCCTTTTTGCGGGTTTCTACGCGGTGATTGCGGCTATGCGTGGAGACTTTGAGAGTGCTCCCATTGCTATCCTTGCCGCATTGGTGCTGGATGGGCTGGACGGGCGCATAGCGCGAATGACCAATACCCAGAGCAAATTCGGAGCCGAATACGACAGCCTTTCCGATATGGTGTCCTTCGGTGTGGCGCCGGCGCTGGTGATTTTCAGTTTTGCCCTGGGTGACCTGGGCAAGTTCGGCTGGAGTGCCGCGTTTGTCTATGTCGCCTGCGCAGCGCTTCGCCTCGCCCGCTTCAATACCCAGATCGATACCGCCGACAAGAACTTTTTCACCGGTCTGGCCAGCCCGGCGGCGGCATGTATCATTGTCAGTACAGTCTGGGTTTGCAGTGACCTGGGTTGGACGGGAGCCGATTTACCGGGAGAGATAGCCGTTTTATTGGCGATACTGACGGCCATTGTTGGCTTCCTGATGATCGCCAATTTTCCGTATTACAGCTTCAAGGGTATCGATTTTCACGGCAGGGTTCCCTTTGTAGTGATGATTCTGGTGGTATTGGCGTTTGGCCTGGTGACACTGGATCCGCCGCTTATTTTGTTGATTGCCTTTCTCTCCTACGCCGCCTCTGGCCCTGTCATGTCGGTGATCAGGCGCCGCCGGAGCGCAGCCACGTAACCGTTTGAGGCGGGCTTTGGCGTAGCCGCCCCGGGACTCTCACGTGAACCCGGTTGGAACCATTTCTGCGTCTGGCGTTCTCATCAAGTGACAACCTGAACAGGCAACGATACCCATGGCTCAGTTCCGAGTTCCGCCCATTCCCTCTTCAGAGATAACCCCCGAGTCGGTGTACCTGCGTCGCCGACAATTTATGCAGGCGGCTGGTCTGCTGGCCGCGCCGGCACTCGCCGGGTTGGCGTCTGATGTCAACGCGCGGCCCGCCACTGGTGGTTCCCCGCTCGAATTTCGGGACGCCGCCAGCGGACCTGCAGGCTTCACTACTGACGAGGCCCGGACCCCGCGCCAGGATGTCACCTCTTACTGTAACTTCTACGAATTCGGATCCGGCAAGGACGATCCCGCAAAGTATGCCCACGAGATGAGCGTAGACCCCTGGTCAATCGCAGTAGAAGGGGAGGTAGCCCGCCCCGGCAAACTGACGATGGAAGATGTGCTCAGCCGTTATGACCTGGAAGAGCGTGTGTATCGACTGCGCTGTGTCGAAGCCTGGTCTATGGTGGTGCCCTGGGTGGGTTTTCCCCTGGCGGCTTTGCTAAAGAACTTTGAACCCACTAGCAAGGCCCGTTACGTGGCTTTTGAAACGTTGTATCGCCGTGACGAAATGCGAGGTACGCGCTCTTTTACCAGCACCATAGACTGGCCTTACCGCGAGGGCCTGCGCCTTGATGAGGCCATGCACCCGCTAACCCTGCTGGCAGTGGGTATGTACGGTAAAACCATGCCTAACCAGAACGGTGCGCCTATCCGTCTTGTTGTCCCCTGGAAATACGGCTTCAAGAGTATCAAGTCGGTGGTCAGGATACGGCTCACAGAGAAACAGCCAGCGACGACCTGGCAGGACCTGAATGCCAGGGAATACGGTTTCTACTCCAATGTTAATCCCGATGTGGATCATCCCCGCTGGAGCCAGAAGTATGAGCGGCGGCTGCCGTCGTCTCTGTTGCGGCCCAACCGGATTCCCACGCGCCTGTTCAATGGCTACGAAGACCAGGTGGCCGGCCTCTACAAGGGCATGGACCTTAAAAAGTACTTCTGATGCATCCGCTGCTGAGAGCGACAGTTTTTGCGCTGTGCCTGTTGCCTCTGCTCGGCATTGTGCTCAGCCTGCAAAGTGGTGGACTGGGCCCCGATCCCGCGGAAGCTATCATGGGAATCAGCGGTGAGTGGGGTCTACGTTTTCTTGCGCTAACCTTGTTTGTCACCGTTTTAAGAACCTGGCTTGATCGGCCATGGCCGATGCATCTGCGCAGGATGTTTGGCCTGTATGCATTTTTCTACGCGACTATGCATCTGGCGACGTTCTGCCATTTCTATATTGGCTGGGCTGCCGCGCTGTTGCTCGAAGAACTGACTGAGCGGCCCTACATCACGCTGGGTTTTTTATCCTGGCTGTTGCTCCTGCCACTGGCACTGAGCTCCACGCGCCGGGCTCGCCGTCACCTTGGTCGCAAATGGCTGCTCCTGCATCGCCTGGTTTACCCCGCGGTGGTACTGGCCTGTGTTCATCTTGTTTGGCAGGTAAGGACTGATGCGGGCGAGGCGGTTGTATACAGTCTGTTGTTCGCCTTGCTGTTGGGGTGGCGGCTGAGGCGGCGCATGTTCCCGGCAACTCAGCCAGGGTGACACCGAGTTCATCTCCGACGCAATCTGTTTGCCCGGGTGCGCCTGGTGGCAGTGGCCAGTAACAGCTCAACAGGGTTGCTCCCGGTGGCCAAAAAACCACCAATTTATGCTGCCAATGAAAAACCCTGAAATTATTTTCAAAAGGGCCTTGCAGGGGGGTAAACGATCCGTATAATGCGCTCCTCGGTCGGGGGTCACCCCGGTCCAAATCCCGGCCCTGGCGGTTTGGGAGTTGCTTAACAAGAAGACGAAGACAGATGTGTGGGCACTTGTTGGGATAGTTGATGCAACTATTCAGATACAACAA
>JAUIIQ010000067.1 GCA_030431585.1 Gammaproteobacteria bacterium
AGAAGGCCGCTGTGATCGTGGTATACCCCCGAAAGGGAGTCAAAGCGGGTTCGACCGCTCGGGGGTATACCACGATTGCAGTGGCCGCTCAGCTGGAAAGTGTCTATCCACCAGGCAACCCCGCTAATCTGCGATGAACCTTTTTTGTCCACACCAAAACACGAGGCGAAAAACAGGAAAATTAACGGTTTGATACAGACACTGCAGCGTTGCAACAGGAACAAGTCAGGGGGAAGGAGAAGCAGGGCCTGTCGCCCCATGTAGACGACAGGCCCTGAGGTTCAGCGCGGAGGGCTAGCGGTCCCCGCTCTGGGAGGCGTGAGCCACAACAAGCAGGACACCCAGGGTGCCTGCTCGCCGTAGCGCAAAAAAGTGAGGTCGTCGATGGGGCCTGACATTCTCTGTGGCCTTAAGGCTCTGGAATATCTACCCAAATGGCTTACCACCCGTTACCTCATGTGGTGTTTCACTCCACTTTGATTACTTAACGAATGGCGGGCCCGGTTTATTCCCCCCAAAGCCAAAATAATTCAAAAAAAATCAGCGAAAACTGAAATAAAACTACAAGCTATTGTTTTTAATGCATTTTTTAAAATAGCAATTCAGAAAGAAAAACAATGGTCCCCGCCGTATCCTGCAGATTGAGGCACATAACCGGCCTGTACAGACCACATCGGGCCAGACAGACACAGCCCCCGGCTTGCCTGCATCAGTGCGTCCTGACAAGATGATCACCAGCCGGGCGTTGCCGCACCGTGGTCCCGCCCGCCACCCAATTGGCAAGCAGGGAGATTCTGCCTATGCAAAACGTATTACAACCAACGGGAGACCAGGTACGCGCTTTTCGCGACCGGGCCAACGGCGAGCCTATCGCCATGCTCAACCTGCTCAAATTCAAAGCACACGCAGAATATGAGGACGGCAGGGAGTCAAACCTCAGCGGGCGGGAGGCCTACAAACTGTACGCTGAATCATTTCGCGACATTATGGGGCCGCGGGGGGTGAAAATTCTCTACGCCGGGCATACACGGGGCGTATTGATCGGCAGTGGTGACGACCTCTGGGATGAAGTGGCGGTTATCCAGTACCCTTCCGCCCAGGTGATGCTGGATATGCTCAGGGACGAAACCTACCAGGCAGCACAGCTACACCGTGCCGCCGGCCTTGAAGGCCAACTGCTGATTGAGTGTGGCGGCAGCGCCACGTTCTAACCGGAACAGCTACCTATGGCCGGCTCAACGGTTCCGGCCAAGATTCTCATGCGCATCCACCCATTCATTCTTGCCTGACTCTTTATCCCGTCGTGTTGCCGCGCCCAGAGACAACTCCCCCGCCACCACCATGCCCGCGGCTATTTCCAACAGCTTGTACGCCTTCCCCTTACCGTAGCAGCCCATCAGTTCCAGGCACTCCCTCTGCGTGGCGAGGCCGGTGCCACCACCGTAGGTCGCCATTACCAACGCCGGCAGGGTGATCGAAAAGTGCAGGTCGCCCTTGCGCGTGACGTACTGGTACACCGTACTCTGAGCTGCTTCGCCTATGCAGGCCGCATCCTGACCTGTCGCAATATACAGGGCGGCGAGGCCGTTTACCGGGTGGGCGGCGTTACTGGAAGAACCGGCGACATAGGAACTCAGCATACTGATGCCGTAGCCATACGCCATTTGCTCGGGTGTAATACGCAATATATCGATCAACACCTGGCGTGGGATGGTGAGTTCAGCGGTTACCCTGCGACCCCGGGTGCCCAGGGAATTGACGTAAGAGGGTTTTTTCTCGGTATCGAAATTACTGGATAACAGATAGTGGCGCAGCGCCGGGTAATGCGCGTGGATCCATTCACATGCAACATAGGTTGCCCTGCCGGTCATATTTTGTCCTGCCGCGTCACCGGTGCTGTAGTTAAAGCGCGTATTCACAAAATTGTGAAAGACGTATTGCTCGATCTCTATCAGCTTGCCTACGGAGGTAGTCGATTCCGCCTCGACCTTGATCTGCTCGAAGTTATCGCTCAACCACAGGGAGAAATCGCGGGCTTCACGACCATTGCGAAACACGAAACAGGGTGCGCGCTGCATGGCTTCACCACACACGGTGGTCGTCACTCCGCCACTTTCACGTATTACCCGCATACCGCGGTTGTAGCTCGCAATAAGCGTTCCCTCGATGGTTGCCATTGGCACATAGAACTCGCCCCTGGCATGCTCCCCGTCAACCAGTAGTGGCCCGGCCACACCAATAGGTACCTGGGCCACGCCAAAGAAGTTTTCACAGTTTCCGTCCATTGTCGCGGGATCGAAGGAATAACGACGCGTATGGTCCAGGGACGCCCCGCTCTGTTCTTCCAAAAAACGCTGGCGCTGGTTGATCATGTCATCGCCGTAGTCGTTGTCGCGGCTACGCGGTATCTTGTTACCCATGTACTTCTCCATCATTAAAAGTGCCCGCTGAGCAAACCATGCTTATATGCGGGAGTGCTTGAATTCCTTGATCTGTGAAGTCTTCACCCTGCCACTGAGCAATGACTCAAAAAGGTGACTGAACACCTTCCCGGGTTGCCCTTTGCGTGTACCAGAGCGAAAGTAGGAGTGCCCTTTCAGCTTATCGTAAGTAGTGTTCACATCGTCACAGTCCACCGCGTAAACGTTGCGCGGAACCTTGTTCATATCCTCAGGGCCGGTGTGCCCCAGACGCCGCGAGGCAATCTTGTTTTTGAGGTTGCTGACCTTGCTGGCGCGCAATGCAAGATCATCCGATGCATAGTAGACCGTTACATTACGCGATGCGTAGCAAATGTGTTCGCCGTCATTGCCTGTCTCCAGCGTCTCGTTGACGACATCTGCAGCAATCAGGAAGGTGTTGCGGAACAACAGCGGTACGCCGTCTGCAAGGTCATAGCGTGCCCAGGCCGCGAGGGTCTGACGGAGCACGCGGTTTCCCATGGAATGAGCCAACATATTGATGCGTTTCAGACATGGCTGGGCATCCTCCTCCAGCGCATCATTGTTCCGCCAGTCGATGAACTTCTGCAGTACCCGCGCGAAAGAGAAAGCACTCATATCTGCGGATTTCTGGTCATCCCAGTAGTCCTTGACCACGCCTTTATCGTTGTCGCAGGGCCAAACCAGCGGAATCACCAACACCTCATTGGGTCGTTCCTTATTACATAATCGCTGGAACTCCGCAGCGTCGCGAAATACAGACTCAGGCAAATTGGAGAAACCATGAATGTAGATCAACAATTGTCGGTACTTACTGGCCTTCATCTCGCCCAGAAAGGCCTCCGATCCAATCTCGCGATAACTGCCCTTTTTTTGCCGTCGACAGAAAAAGACGGAGTTCGAGGCAGCGTTTTCATCGAGGTCAAAGTTAAAATCGCGCCCATTGGAGTTATTGATACCTTCTGTGGAGGACGGTCCCTCCTTGGGAAAACGGTTGGTAATAAACAGCATGCTGGCATCTCCCGTTGATATTCTTGTTATACCCAGAGTGCGCGACGACGTGCCAGTGAGGCAAGGCAGAAATCGCGCGCGGTGACATTGCAGAACTATAACCAAGATCAGCAGTGCTGTAACCCATCCGCGGCATCGCTGAAGCCGCATCAGTAACCGACTCTCAGCCAGCCTGGCGAGTGCTGCTTCCCCAAGGCTGATTAGTGAGAATAATCGTCGTTGCCTTGTCACAGGCAGACTTCAGCATTTCATGCCTATCTGGCTGAGCGCCACCACCATCGTAGCAATAATGATAATGATCAACTGCGGCAAACAGTTTCCGTATGCGCCGCCTGACCAGTGGGCGAACGAAAAGCGCGGTAAAGAACGGCACGCTGGTCAGCGCCTCTGCTTTCACTACCAGGCGACACAGGTATTGATGTCGCAATAGCTTCCTCAGGTAATACCTGGCCAGATACGGGCCATGTAACGACAAATGAAGGGACACTGGCTGCGCTCTCAACAGAGACGCCATATCGGGAATCAGCCAGAACTCACCCCCCTCGATATCGATCTTGACCAGGCTAAGCTCCCTGGGATCTATGCTGTAAGACTGCAGCAGGTCGGCATAACGCAGGCAGTCAACCAGCACCGTTTCCCCCACTTCACCACTACGCGGCATCAGGCTGGCGCTGGAATCACCAAAAAATCGGCTCGCGCGTAAGTGGGTTCTACGACTCTTTGGTGCGAGGGCTTGTGGGCTGCAAACAATCGAGTCGGCCAGGGATGGATTGAGCGACACGTTACTGACCAACTCATTGTAGTTGACCGGGTCTGGCTCAAAGCTATACACCTTTCTGGCAACTCCTGCTGCATAAAGTGTCAACGCGCCAACGCTCGCACCAATATCCAGGACGATGGAATCGGGCTCGACGAGATGATCAAACGCAGAAAAGGTTTCTTTTTCCCAGGTACCATCTTCTACACTACGCCAAAAACGATCATAGAATCCTGCCTTGACCCGCAACGTCAATCCATGGACGTTAACAGTCACTGTACTTGCCATGGTTGTGCCCACCAGGTATTCACGCGAGGCCTACCTCGCTGAGCCCTTTCAGAATGTATCAAAATCGCCATAGTTGGTGCGTAGAAAGCGCATCTCCGACTTTCCATCAATATCGGAACACGCGACGTCAAAGCTGGGTCTGAGCGCATAGCGAGAGCTCAAATACGCCTCCAGGGGACTTTGCGCGTTACACTGCACAATGACCTCAGAGAAGCCTGCTTTTGCTGCGCGCTTTCGAACCTCCTCCAGTGCAGGTTCGAGTTGATCCTCGTGCTCGAAACACAGATCACCGATATGCAACTGAAGCCCCCCTTTCAGCCACAATTTAACGCCGTTTACTTCGATGTGGAAACCGCCACCGGCTTTCTTATAGCGGAAAAAATCGTCTGAGTAGTGGATATACAGGAATTGTGTACCGCTCAGAGAGTTTTCAAACCTCGAGGGTTCGATCAACAAGTCGGAAAAAGCAGCTTCCGCGTTGTCCTGCAATAATGAGTTCAGGCCAAACCGGTACATCGCTTTCCTGACAGAATACTTGCGTGCGGGTAAGGATGTGACCTGCATTGGCGGGTTGAAATCCCAGCCCATTTTTTTTCCTACAGCAAGTGAGTTGTCAGACATGAGTGCAAAAGCGAAAGACGCGCCTTCCTCCTTCGCTCGCTCCATGGCATGCCCCGCCAACTCGCGATGCAGCCCCATGGATTTAAATTCCGGCAAGGTCATGTAATCGCAGGATTGCGCTATAAGCACAGTGGAGTCCATTCGTCGGGCGGGCATGGGTATCATGCCGTAAAAGGAAACAGCACGACCTCCCGCCATGGCGATATAGCTGGCGTGCTGTACGCCAAGGTAGCCAACATCGTATTTCGCCTGCAGATAAGCAAGCGAATGCCTCTTGCCAAACATGCGAAAGAACAGTGTCTGCAGTGCCGGCAAGTGCCTGGGCTGCAGGTGTTCCACGGTATAGCGAGCTTGCGCGACCATTCAGTACCGCCCGTTGAGCATAAAGATCAACTGCAGGTCCCATTCGATGTAAGGATTGACACCGAAACGACCGTATAGCCTTGGATCCTGTTCATCTTCGGGTCGCCGGAAGTCCAGGGCAAGTTGATGTGTGAAACCCAGAGCCTCGGCATCATCGAGATTCTCCCGGGTATAGTGACCGAACGGGTAGGCAAAGACATTAACCTCCTTGCCGGTAACGTCCTCAAGCCAGGTTTTGGAGCGCTGCATTTCCTCCCGGGCGACATCCCGGGACACATGCTCGAAGCTGCAATGACTTACCCCGTGCGATCCTACTGTGACCAGTGGAGACTCAGACAGGGTTCTGATCTCTTCCTGGGTCATCAGTTGCCAGTACTCCGCGAGTTCAGGGTGGGCTTTTAAATCCAGCACCTGAGCCAGGGCCCGCTCAGCCTGCACGGAGAATACATCCCCTCCCGTGACGCAAAGCTGCTTGAGGGTACCTCGTTCCGACACATAGGCCCCGCCGGCAGATTTGCGGAAGGTTTCTCCGTCTATCTCGATGGAGCGCTGACTCAGGGCGGTGGTTAAATCCAGCCTGTCAGGCCACAGCGTATCACGCCCCATCGCGGCCACTGCTGTTACAAAAAAACTGGCAGGGGCTTGGTACTTCTCCAGCAGCGGCAGAACGTGCTTGAGGTTGTTACGATAACCGTCGTCAAAAGTCAGGCAAACCGTGAGTTTTTCAGCGTGCCAGGCACCCTCGAGATAATCAGTGAGGGTGACCACGTTGAAGTGCCTGGTGAAATAGGCCAGATGCTGTTCAAGACTGGCTCTGCTGATAAACCGGCCATTGTATTGCGTACTGCCGCGCTCATCGACTCCGTGATAATTGATCAATCTGCGGCCGGAGCGATTGCGCTGAAAAACGGCGCCCAGCCCACAGGCGGTAAGGCTCCGTAAGCAGGCGACACGTGCCCGGTAGTGCAGGTTCCGGACAGTCATGAAAGCTGGCTGGGTATTGCGATGATCAACCCCTGTCTATATCAGTAGAGAAAACAGCTGCCGCTCAGCCGCGTGGCCCCGATGTGTGTTCTTATGGGCACAATTAGTCCATAGTCCGTGTTCCAGATCAAGACATTCATCGACGTAATCAAGTTGCCACTATCCAGCCTTAAGAAACACCTTTCCAGCACGCAACGGCTGCGCCTGCGCGTCCTCTGGCAGGACTTTATCTCTATACCATGGGGCAGGGACCTGTCGCGTCTTGGCTCCATATACGGCACCGACAAGAGCGAGGGGCATGGTTACACCGGTCACTACCAACGCCACTTTTCTCCCCTCAAGTACAGCAAGCTGAACCTCCTGGAAATCGGCGTGGGCGGTTATGAACGCGCGCACAGTGGAGGAGGTTCACTGAGGATGTGGCGACGCTATTTCACCCGAGGCCAGATATACGCTATCGATATCCATGACAAACACGTTCACCAGGAGCGCCGTATAACATTCTTCAGGGGCGACCAGAGCGACCGTGAATTTCTGCGCCGCGTGGCGGACGTTGCCGGGGGGTTTGACATCATTATCGACGATGGCAGCCATAGGGTCACAGACGTCATACTGAGTTTCGAGACGCTTTTCCCGCAGTTGAACTCCGGCGGCATCTATGTCGTTGAGGACACCCAAACATCATACTGGCCGGTATGCGGCGGCAATAGTGAGGACCTCGATGCCCCGGGCACGACCATGGCTTACTTCAAGCAGCGGGTTGATGGCTTGAATTATCGTGAGTTCATGCTGCCGGGCTACACGAGCAACTATTTCGACAGGAACATCACTGCCATCCACTTCTACCATAATTTGATCTTCATCCACAAAGGAGACAACACGGAGGAGTCGAACGTACTGGTGGACAATTGCCTGCCATCGGGAGACCAGAGCAATGCCTGATGAGCCAACGCCCAATGAGCAGAAGCATCCGCTGGAATTGACCGTTGTAGTGCCTACTTATTCAGCGGGCGGGTTTGAGCGCTTTTTCGCCTGCTGTTACCCACTGGTTGAAGTGGTAGAGGAATTGTCGCGCAACGCTGTCAATGTCACAGTGGTGAGTCGGTATTCAACAAACGGGGAAATTCATCGCAATGGCATCCGCTATCTGTTTGTAGCCGACAGCCTTGGCGAGCAGCCGCGTAGCTGGCAGGTATCTCTGTCCCTGCTCAAGGCGGTACAACAGTTATCCGGTGATATCGTGCACCTGCACAGCCTCAGCTACTTCAACCTGGCCGCGGCTATCAAACAATTGCAGAACAGTTCGGCACGTGTCGTCGGGGAGTACCACTCTGACCAACAAAAAAGCGGAGTCATGGGCTACCTGCAGAGAAAAGCGCTGAGCTGCCTGGACCTGCTGCTGTTCAGTAATACAGCAGACGCAGACAAGTGGACAGATTGGCTCGCTCCCAATTGCCCCCGCACAGGACTTTCCATAGAGGCTTCCAGCCGATTCTGCTACGCGCCAAGGCATTCTGCCAGAGTAACAACCGGCTTCGCCGGAGAACCGGTATTTCTATGGAACAGCAGGCTAATATCGCGGCGCCACCCACTGTGTGTTCTCGCTGGTTTCAGGCAGGCACTTGAAAAGCTAAGTGGTGCCCGTCTGTATATGATGATACCCGACTGGGAACCCTCCCTGTTACACAAGTTGATGAGCGAGGTTCATCGCGACCCGGCATTGGAGCGTGCCGTCACCCTGATGCCGGGAAGGCGGCCTCACAGCGAGATGGAGACGTTCTATAACAGCGCGGACTACCTGCTGTCAGCAAGCGAAGGCGACGCCTACGGCTTTGGCGCAGCTGATGCCATGTCGTGCGGGGTGATACCGATCGTGCCGGACCTGGCCACCTTCCGCGACATAACGGACCAGGGCAGCATAGGCGGCTTGTGGGAGCTCGGCAACACTGCCTCACTGGCTGACGCGATTATCACTGTGGTTGCAAGGACGTACGGATCAATTGACAGCGAAGCCAGGCGAGCGGCTCAAAGCTTCGCCACGCGACTGAGTTATCCTGTGATCGCCAAAGAGCTGCTTGGCCAATACCATAGCTGCCTGAAAGAATAGGCAGGCCATTTACCGCCCGTGCTCCACCGGACCCGGACTATCACAAGAGAGCAAGATGCTAGCAGAGCAAGCCATGACGCAGCGTAACGCGAAGTTGAATCACCGTTTGGAAAAAGGCCCCAAGTGGCTGGTGCTGGGCGTCAACAATACCTGCAATCTACACTGCAAAATGTGCGATGTGGGCACTAAATCCAATGACACTATTTTCTCGACCAACCTCACCGGCACGCGACCACTGGACATGCCGCTTGAGCTCTTCGAGACCATTGTCTCGCAAGCTGCCCAACAGTACCCGGACATCAAGCTGGGCTATGCCTTTACCGAGCCGTTGATATACAGATACCTTGAAGAGTCCCTGGCACTGACCCAGCGCCACGGCCTGCACACCAGCATTACCACCAATGCCCTCAAGCTCCGCGAAAAAGCCGATCAGATAACCCGTTTCGGCGTGCAGGAGGTGTTCGTTTCCCTGGATGGTACGCAGGATATACACAACGACATCCGTGGACACAGACACTCCTTCCAGCGCGCCATAGAGGGCATGGAAACGCTGTTCAGCCTGGCCAATGCACCACGAGTATCCGTCTTCTGCGTTATCACGGAGTGGAACATTGGTACGCTGGCTGAGTTCGTCTCCACATTCCAGCAGTACCCGCTGGAGCACATTGGCTTCATGCATCCCAATTTCACCAGCAGGGAACTGGCCGCGCAGCACAATGCTGTATACGGCGACAGGTACGTTGCAACACACTCAAACATTGAAGAGATGTCCATAGATAACATGGACCTGGACCTGCTATGGGACGACATGCAATGCATAGAGGCGATGCAGGGCACCTGCCCCGTCACCTTCTCTCCCGATCTGCAATCCAGGGCCGCGCTGGACACCTTTTACAAACAGCCCAGTGTTTTTATAGGCCGCCAGTGTCACGACATCTTTTCGAACATGATGGTCAAGTCGGACGGCTCGGTTATCCCCGCCCACGGCCGATGCTATAACTACACCGTGGGCAATGTATACGACAATGATCTGCGCGACATCTGGAACTCGTTACCGTTTTCACAGCTCAGGCAGGACGTGCTGGGCGCGGGCGGATTCCTGCCCGCCTGCTCGCGTTGCTGTAGCGCATTCTCTCCCTGAAATCCTTCCTGACCAACTGAACCAGAGAGCACATCGCCCCAGCCACCCTCGTGCCCACATCAAGGCAACATCGGCCTCGGTGCATCTCGGCGCATAAAGCGCCTAAGAACTGGCTGGCGGAACGATGGTTTTATTGAACGTGTCGTCATCGCCCGGTGGAGTGGATTCCGGACCTTTGAGGGTATAGCTGTACTGTTCAAACCTTACCTGATCACCACTTCTGGCAACGGCCCGCTGCACTCTTTCACCGTTCAGATAGGTGCCGTTGGCAGAGCCCAGATCCTCAATGTGAACGCCTTCAGGCTGAATGGTCAGGCGGGCATGTTTACGCGACAGTGTCCTGCAATCAATAAGCAGATCACAGTCTTTACCACGGCCCACCACGGTGACAGATTGCAGCGTATAAAACTGATTCTGGAGCAGCGTGGAGTTTGAGTATAGCGCCCAGTCTGTAGGACGGCGCAGGCTGGGGTCGCAGACCTCCAGCGTACATTTACCAATATCCACCCTGTCCCAGGGCCGCAACAAATGTTTGGCACCCACCAACTGGTGGTTAACCAGGGTTCCCCCACCACTGAACAGGTCGGATAGGTAGTAGTCTTCACCGATGCAGAGAATCTCTGCATGAAAATCTGATACCAGTTCAACATCCAGAGTCAGGTCGTTCGCAGGATCACTGCCAATCGTAATCTTCTCCGAATTAAGGTTCACATATACATCCGGGCGCCCCATCACCTGCAGTCTGCGCATCACGTGCCTTCTTTACTTGTCTGGACTGACGCCCCCATTCTTAACAGCACTGCCGTGGGTGTCAATCACTGGTGACTATGCCCGAAAATTGCCCCGTGTTAGAGTTCGTACCGAGCCTGCGTTCAATATTGGTTTGCGCCATGAACAGAAACGAAGAGTTTGACCGGATTCTGGAGCAACATAAGCTGTGGCTTACGTCTGACCAGCAACAGGGCACACGTGCGGATTTTTCCGGCTCCGATCTTACCGGGATGGATTTTTCAACCGCTGATTTACGGGCGGCGATTTTCCGAAGCGCAACGCTGAAAAATGCAAACTTTCGGTATGCAAACCTGGTTCACGCAGATTTTAGTGATGCCGACTTACGCGGCGCTAATGTCTCGGGCGCGCAGTTGTCGCTGACCAATTTTTCTGCCGCAGACCTGCGAGACGCCGACCTCTCCAGCACGCAACCCAGCCTCAAGACAGACAGCCCTTCATGGCGCAGAGGCCCCTCCTTCAAGGACTCTGACTTACGTTGTGCCAACCTTGAACAGAGTTACTGTGAGCATTCAGATTTTTCCGGCTCGAATATGCATGGCGCGGTACTGACACGCGCGCGACTTAACAGCTCCAACCTGGAAGAGTTGAACCTTGGCTCTATTTCAATGGCCGGCGCGGACCTGGAGCACGCCGTGCTATCGCGCTGCAATCTCGACAAAGCGGATTTCAATGGGGCTAACCTGCATAACGCCAACCTGTCGGGAGCACTGCTCACCGGAGCAGACTTGTCGAACGCCTGCCTGATGGCAGCAAACCTCGCTGAGTGTAAAGTTGATGGCATTCACTACAATCGCAGCACCCGTTTCCGTGGAGTTCGCGTTGACAGCTGCTTTGGCAGCAGTCGATTCAAACGTTTTGCCATGGACCAGGACTTCATCGAGGAGTTCAAGGAGGACCACCCCTACGCATTCTATTTATGGTTTGCACTGACCGACTGTGGGCGATCTTTATCCAGAGTGGGATGTTGGGTCATCGGGCTGATCTTCCTGTTTGCATTTCTTATCTATCTCCAGGGAGAAACAGCGCTTGCTTTTAATGTGGACGAAGGCCTGGAGTGGAGCTTTGCAACAACGCTCTATTACAGCACCGTTATCTTCACCACCCTGGGTTTCGGTGACATCACTCCGCGCACGCCAATGGCCGCACTACTGGTTGTAGCCGAGGTAACTGTAGGCTACCTCATGCTGGGAATACTGGTCTCGATCCTGGCGTCGAAAGTTGCCAGACGAAGCTAACGGTTTTGCAAAAGCGAGCGCTCAAGTACACCCTCTTCACCTTCGTGCTGACGCTGGTCATGATGCTGGCCGCAGCCGGCCTGGTGCTGTCGCGCGTGCCGGCCAAGTGGATAACGGTCGATGCCCGGGTAACCGCTGCATTCATTGAACCACGCTCAGACGGCGGCCCACCCGACTGGGCTCTGCTTGTTGACCTTGAGTACCGTGTTGATGGCCTGGCGTACAACGCAGAAAAGCTGAGGGTGTACACCAACGATGAACGGGAGAAGGTTGCGGCAGAGCGGGAAAACTGGCCCGCCGGCAAGCGCTTTACTGCCTACAGCAACCCCGATCACCATGAGTCAGTATCGCTGTACGAAGACGGCGGCCGACAAGGTCCCGCAGTGGCCGCAGCACTACTCACACCGGCATTCGTGATTCTGCTGATGATCTTTGTATACAGATTGAGAACCCCGGGACCCAAAGCCGGGCATTAGCGTTGCCATCGGTTATGTGCTGGCATGGCCGAGAGCATCCGATTGTCAGAATCATGACAGTAATAAAGACACGCCAGAGCTAAGGTGAGCGGCATATCTTCAGGGCGAGAGTGTACGTCCTGGTGACGACGGTAAGCAGTAAGCGAGGACACAGAGAATGAGGCTGGACCATATCAATATCGCGGCACCGATGGTGAAGTTGACTGAAGTCAGAGACTTTTACTGTGACGTGCTGGGCCTGGAAGAAGGTCCGCGCCCGGATTTCGACTTCATGGGCTACTGGTTGTATGGAGATGGCAGGCCAATTGTTCACCTGATGGAAAGCGACCACCATTATCCCACAGACAGGCCCCACCACATCGACCACATCGCGTTTCAGTTGGAGGAACTTCCCGCGTATTTGCACCGCCTGCAGGCAGCGGACGTAGAATACCGCCTGAACTACATTGCAGACTTCAACTTGTCTCAGGTTTTCTGCCAGGACCCCTGTGGTAATGGCATAGAGGTGAATTTTCCCGGCGAACGGGTATGATCATGAAACACCTCACAGCGGGAAAACGATGGGTTGCCCGGTGTATCAGCGTGCTCTGCATGCTGCCGGCCGCGTCGATTCAGGCCGGCCCAGCGAAAGACACTGCGCTCGTTACACTACCGGTAACCGAGGAACCGCTGCACCTTGTCAAACATAATAGCGAGCAATTCCTGATCTACACCAACTGGATTGAACCAGGCTGAAACAGCCCTGCGCGTCGTCTGCTCAGGGCGTGTACCAGATGGGAGAACTCCAGGCCCGCTCCTGTATGGACACTGGCAAGTCATCGCGAGGCGCTATACCCAGGGTTTGCGCATCGTAGGTAGACCAACGAGGAGTGGGGATCTGCAGTACCCTGGCGTAATAAACGGCCCCAACCTTCGGGTCGAAATCGGGATCACTCCACACTGCCCGCAACTGGACATCGCCGATGCTGTTGCGGTAGCTGGCGCTCTTCGCGTCTACGGTATTGCCGACAGGTGCAACGGAACCGACTGCATCGGATTGGCGCTCATCCGACAGGGCAACATTGTAGATTTTTTCCATGGACCTGCCGTCCTCAACCCAGCCCTTGATAATCTGGATGCGATCCAGGTTGGCGCCGTCGGGCTCCTTTGCCGCCATCACCAGGAACACAGGTGCCCCGCCCTCGCCGTCTGCGCTGAGTTCACCACCCATCGGCACACCTGCACTGTAGGCTCTTTTCAGCCAGTCGCTCGCATCCAGCGCTTGCTCAGTGAAGTCATAGCCGGCGAAAAAGCGCAAGGTCATCCGCGGCCCTGACGTGGCGTAGGTCTCTTTGCGACTAACCGCGTCAAAGATGGCTTCACGCGTATTGGATTCGGCCCAGACTGCAGCAACGCCACCCGAGCTGAACTCCCGCACCTGGGTGTTGTTGGCTTCAGCAAAGCCCGGAATACCGTTCAGGCGGTGCGCCGGATCGTTCTCCATGCCGAACTTGCCGCGGTAGTTGTCTTCCTCGATCATTGACGCGGAGTTATGGGTATCCGAATCACCGATCACACCGAACTTGTAGGGATTGCCGTTGCCCTCTGCTGCCAGTTTCAGGCCTGCTATCCAGGCTCCGCGCGCATAACCTCCCCTGCGCTTTTCCGGCGGTTTGGCATCCGTTGACAGAGTGTAATCCCAAAGCTCGAAGCCGGCGAATTCGTCATTGGGTGACAACATCGGGTGAGTCTCTGAAGTGCCCTTGATCTGGGTGAGTTCATAAACAGGCTCATTGCGCATGCGCGCTTTGGCATACTGGCTGTCAAGCTTGCTGCCGCCGTATGAGACAGTTTCAGGGAACATCAGGCCATTACTGGCGTTGCCATTATGGGGGATGGCCAGCACCTCAGCCCCCCTGTTGCGCTGCTCGTCCATCCACTGCCACAGGTCTTCCGGGCGATCGGAGTCGATGGCCGAGAACGGGAGCGCCGGGACTTTTTCCGTCCCTTCGAACACCACCACCCGATGCAGGTTCTGCTTGCCCGGGTTGGAGGTCCACTCGAAGCCCGCGAAGGTGGTGAAGCTACCCGGTTGATAGTGCTTGTCCGCGGTGTCCACCACTTCGCGCCAGATGGTGCGGCCGATCTCAGGATCATTCAGTTCAGGATCGGGCTTGCCCGCACTCATATTGTTGAGTACATCAGAGTAGGCTCTGAAAGCGACGGTCTGGTCATCCGAGGTGACTCGCTTCGCGATATCGAGTTTGCTTAGCGGACTGGAGGGATCCGCCATCATCGGAAATACCCCCAGGAACTCGGCGTGATCAGAAACCATGTACCAGTCCAGTGGCCGCTTGATCCTGAGTAGTGAACCATCGCCACCACCCGGAATCGCCTCCCCCCTCGCCCAGCGGTAGGCATCGTCGGGACCGGTCACGCTGCCATTGGAATAGCCGTCAAAAGAGTAGCTGGTGTGCACATGGAAGTTGCCAAAATAAACTTCCCTCAAAGGATTTTTCGCCACATCGCCTGGCGCAACATCCTCACCCTGTGCGGGCATAGTGCCAACCGTTGCTAATACGACCGAAGCCAGGGCTTTTCTCATATCGACGCTCATGGATTTTTGTTTCTCCTGGACAATCACTTCTTCAATTGTAGTTGCGTTTTTGCGCTGCTGCCGGATCTGTGGAAGAACTCGACGGGCTGTTTCGCACCCATTATCAAACTAATCAGTTCCCGGGACAAAATCTTGACTTACCGAGACACTGTTTTGATACTGCGAGACACAATAAGGAGTTGCCCGTAATCATGTCCGAGAAAGTCCGCATCGGTGGCCTGCGTGGGTACAATGAGGTAGTAAAGCAGCTTGGCGGCGACCCCCTGTTCTTCACCCGTGCCTGTGGATTTCCCGACGGCCTGCTGCATGACGAAGATGCGCTGATTCCCTACCGTCAACTGATCGATCTGATGGAGATGACCGCAGAGGGACTGCGCGTGATGGACTTCGGGCTGCGCCTGGCGTCCAACCAGGACATCGGCATCCTGGGCCCCCTGGCTGTCGCAATGCAAAATTCCGCGACCGTAGAGCAGGCACTGCGCTGTGCTGCAACCTATCTATTCGTGCAGAGCCCCGCGCTGTCGCTGGATATTGAAGAGCTG
>JAUIIQ010000301.1 GCA_030431585.1 Gammaproteobacteria bacterium
CCGCACTGGCTGGCACCTCATGAACAGGCTCAAAACCGTCGACATATTCCCGGGCAAGGTGCCGCCCTATCAACTGTTCTATCGCATTGAGCTGCCTGATCTCGTCCGCACTGACCAGCGAGTACGACCTGCCCGTCGCGCCGGCGCGCCCGGTGCGCCCTATTCTATGCACATAATCTTCCGGGACATTGGGCAGGTCGAAATTCACCACCTGCGGGAGTTGCACGATGTCCAGACCACGCGCCGCGATATCGGTGGCAACCAACACCCTGACCTTACCCTGCCTGAATCGGGTTAACGCCCGCGTACGCGCACCCTGCCCCTTATCCCCGTGCAGCACATCGGCATTCAGGCCAGCCTTGTCCAACTGTTGCGCCAGGCGACCAGCCCCCTCCCTGGTGCGCGCAAATACCAACACTTGCTGCCAGTTGCGCGTTTCAATGAGATGACTGAGCAGTGCTGTTTTCTGCTTCTTGTCCACCGGATACAGCCACTGCCGCACTTTATCTGCAGTGGCATTGGCTGGCGCCACGTCCAACTGCAGCGGGTTGCGAAGCAGGCTGGAGGCAAGCTGGCGAATGCGGGGAGAAAACGTCGCGGAGAACAGCAAAGTTTGTCGTGTCGACGGCAGCAAGCTGATGAGACGCTCAATGTCGTGGATGAAGCCCATGTCCAGCATGCGATCTGCTTCATCGAGCACCAGTACCTGTAACGCGACAAAATCGACTTCACCCTGGTCATGTAAATCCAGTAGTCGCCCGGGAGTGGCCACGAGAATATCTACACCGCGGCGCAGACTGGCTATCTGCGGATTGATCTTCACACCACCGAAGACGGCAGCAGACCTGAACGGCAGCAGTGCGCCGTAAGCCTGCACTCTGCTTGCCACCTGCGCAGTCAGTTCGCGCGTCGGCGTGAGTATCAGCGCGCGAATACGGTGAGGCCGGACTGAACCTTCCCGGTGTAAACGCTGCAGAACAGGCAGGACGAAGCCTGCCGTCTTGCCGGTGCCCGTCTGCGCAGCTGCCATGACATCACGACCGCTCAACACCGCAGGGATAGCGCTGGCCTGCACCGGGGTGGGCTCTGTATAGCCCTCGTCCGCTATCGATTGCAGCAGCTCGGGCAGCAGGCGCAAGTGTTCGAAAGTCATGATAAATCTCGCCTTGTCCGGCGCGCCATACAGCTTGCCCCCTGCCAAAGCCGGTGAGCGTTACTGCATGGCATTGTCATTGGATGCCGCCTGTGAAAGCAGCGCGTTGAGATGCAGCTGCAAGCTTACCGCGTCATTGCTGAAGACCCAATCAACGCCCCGGTGGATCTCTCGCAGCAGGCCGTTACGCGAGCCCGGGAAGCCGGTGCCCACTCGCTGCGCCATGTTCTGGTGCCGCTGCCTGATTCGCTCGCTGAGCAACAGATAATGCCCGGCAAGCCCGGCGTAGCCACGTTCAAGGCTCACTCGACTGAGCTGGGCCACATTCAGCTCTGCTACGGGCAGCAGGCAATGTGGAGGCAGAAACTCGACCAGTGTAAACAACTGCGGGGCCAGTGCCAGCACATGAAAATCCCGGCCTGCCCGTAGCCCGGCCAGCACCGATTCCAGCGCGCGTTGCTGCTGTGGTAGATGCAACGGAGAAAAGGCCTTGATTTCCAGCATCAGGTGCCGGTCTCCACCATAGCGTGCCACGACCTCCGCCAGAGACGGAACCTCAGGGGCGCGCTCCCGCAACTGAGCGAATTCAAGTTGTGCGACCAGGTCGGGCAAGTTGAAGACCCGTTGTAAAGAAGCATCGTGACAGATTACCGGCACCTGATCACGCGTGAAGTGGATATCGCACTCAAGGCCCCAGACACCGGCAGCACTTGCATTGTCGAAGGCCATCAGGGTATTTTCCATGACAGTGCGGTTATCGTGTTCGCCGCGGTGGGAGACTATTTTGCATTTTTGCAGCGCGGCCAGGTCCGGCGTGGAGCGAGGCATCACGGCTACGGCCTGGTCCACCGACTTCATCGCCAGATCCTGTAACAGGTTCTTGAGCAACATTTGTCTCCCTTTGCTTGTGTGGCAGCGCGCCACTTGACCCCGCTGGCACAACACCCCGCGAACGGACCTGCCCCGCTGCGTGAGATCCTTGCCTGGGCCTTCTACGACTTTGCCAATTCAGGCTACACCACTGTGGTGCTTACCACCATCTACAGCGCGTATTTTGTCGGCGTGATAGCGGCGGGACTGGAATCTTCCCAGCCGGGTTCGGGAACCTTGCTGTGGACGCTGGCGATAGGCGCCTCCAACCTCATTGTGCTGTTTAGCGGGCCGGTGATAGGCGCAATTACTGACTTTCGGGCCAGTAAAAAGTCTTTCCTGCTGGTCGCTTCGCTGGTCTGCGTTGGCGCGACCGCGTTGCTGGCGACCGCTGCGCCGGGCCAGGTTGCAATGGCCATGCTGTTACTGACCCTGTCTGCTGTTGCTTTTGCCAGTGGCGAGAACCTGATTGCCGCGTTTCTCCCCGAGATTGCCAGCAGCGAGAGAATGGGAAGAATATCCGGCTACGGCTGGAGCCTTGGTTACTTCGGCGGCCTGCTCACACTCGCCTGTTGCCTGATGTTCATCCAGTTCAGCGAGGCCCGGGGTCTCGGAGCGGAGTTTTATGTGCCGGTCTGCCTGTTGATCACCGCCTTGATTTTCGCCATTACCGCTGCGCCAACTTTCATTTTTCTCAAAGAGAGAGCACGCCCGCGCCCACTGCCTGCCGGAGCTGGCTACGTTGCGGCAGGACTCGGCCAGGTACTGGACACGCTCACGCATGCCGCGCGG
>JAUIIQ010000302.1 GCA_030431585.1 Gammaproteobacteria bacterium
GTTTGGTGACATGCCTATCTATGTGCACCTGGAGAGCGCTGACGTCTGGGCACACCAGGAGCGCTTTGAACTGGATGAACGAGGCCAGCCGATCACCGTAACCGGCGTACCTCCCGATTACTTCTCAGCCGAGGGCCAGCTGTGGGGCAACCCCCAGTACGACTGGCGCTATATGCAGGACCATGGCTTTGAGTGGTGGCTGAAACGCTTTGCTTCGGCCGCGCGCATGTTCGATATGGTGCGAATCGACCACTTTCGTGCCCTGGAAGCACGCTGGGAGATCCCCGCTGACGCGGCCACGGCCATGGAGGGCCGCTGGGTGCCCACGCCCGGCCGCGAGTTGCTCGCCGCCGTGCGACAGCACTTCCCGGACCTGCGCCTGGTGGCAGAAAACCTGGGTGATATCAGCCCCGAGGTAGAAGCACTGCGGGAAGAGTTTGCACTGCCTGGCATGCTCATCCTCCAGTTCGCCTTCGATGGCAGCCCCGATAACCCTTATCTGTTGCACAAGCACCAGGAGAACGACGTTGTCTACAGCGGCACCCACGACAATGACACCTCGCTGGGCTGGTTCCTGAGCCTTGACGAGGCAACCCGCCACAGGGTGTGCGACTACTTCAGCTGCACCCCGGGAGACATGCCATGGGCCATGCTGGCGAAAATACTGGCTTCGCGCGCCAATACCGCCATCTTCCCCTGGCAGGATCTGCTCGAGCTGGACGGCGCACATCGTATGAACACGCCCGGCACAACCGAGGGTAACTGGCAATGGCGCTTCCAGTGGAGCCAGGTCCCGGCAGACCTGACGCAGCGAACGCGGGAACTGCTGGGGCAAACCCAAAGGCTGTGCGAGTAAGGCCGATGGCGCAGATGTTTTCCCCAGCGATTTTGTGGATAATTGCGCCTTTGAATTGACCAGAAGATGCTGATGACGCGCCCCGCTGCCCTCCTCCTGTTATTACTCTCCCTCAACACCAGCGCTGGCGAACTGCTGGTTACCAATACCGAGGGCGTGCCGCTGGCCCAGGCCATGGTGACCCGCACGCCACTTGATGTACCCGCTGCGGACCTCAGCGACGACGGCTATGCGCCTCACGGTGTTACCAATGTCGCAGCCGTCACGGTGACGCGTTTCACTGCTGCCGACGGGGTTGCAGATATCATCGAAGAAGGCAGGTTCAACTACCGTGTTCGTGCCCAGGGTTACCAGGATGCCTGGCTCAGTGAACCCGCGGAGAGCGTGACGTTGCAGCCCATGAACGAGCAGCAGCTGCATGCCAGCTACCCATCCAACGTGTGGTTATCGCAAATGCCCTTTGCTGGCGACGAGGCCCTCAAGCACACTTTTCAGCTCAATTGCGCCTTCTGCCACCAGCAGGCTTCACCTTTCATGCGCAATGAACGCACGGTAGAACAATGGGTCAGTGTCATAGAACGCATGAACAGCTACGGCGCGCGCCTGCCGGGCGATGACATCCAGCAGGTCGCTGAAATCCTGCAACGGGAGTACCGTGACTTGCGAGAGAACCCGCAGCGCGTACCGCAACCCAAACGCTGGGAGCCGCATCTCGCGGGCATTGAAATGACTGAGTGGCCTATTGGCGACGGCTTTTCCCAGATGCACGATTTTCTGTTACACCCCAACGGGATGGTCTACGTAGGCGACAACCTGTTCGACAGGATATACGAGATCGATCCCGAAAGCGGCGAATACACTGTCTATAAAGTGCCGCACTACGAAGACGCAGACGTGGGTGGCATTCTGGGCAATCGTTTCACCGTGTTCCCCAAGATGTATAACTACATGGGCGTGCACTCTTTCGCCTACTCGAAAAAAGATGGCAATATTTTCATCACCCCGTCCATGCAGCAGTCACTGCTGGAGTTCGACGTGGAAACCAAACAATTCACCATTCACGATATGCCCGGCGGCTATTATCCACACACTATCCGCACCGACGATGAAGACCGCGTGTGGTTCACCCTGGCGCTGTCATCACAGGTTGCCATGTTCGACCGCAAGACCAGCACCTTCACTCTTTATGACTTGCCCGCCAGGGGGTTCAGGGAGTGGCTGGTACTGAAAAGCCTGCCCCTGTTGTTCAGTATTGACCCTGAGCACCGCCCTACTCCCAGGCCCGACCGGGAGGCGACCGGACTACCCATGCCCTACGGTATCGATGTGGCACCCGATGGCAGCGTCTGGGTAGCACGGCTGTATGCCAACGATCTTGCCCATATCGACCCTGACAGCGGCGAGATCACCATGATTGACTTTCCCTTCGAAGGTCCGCGCCGCTTGCGCGCGGACGCCAATGGCAATATCTGGATCGTGGCGTTCCAGAACGGCCTGCTGGTCAAATATGACCCGTCCACGAAAGCCTTCACCCAATACGAGCTGCCGGTAGTGAATGAACTGCCCTATGCACTCAACGTAGACCGCGACCGCGGCGTTGTCTGGGTCAACGGTAACCAGTCCGACACCATTCTCAGCTTCGACATAGCGAGCGAAAGCTGGAAGGTTTACCCGATGCCGCGGCAGCGCTTTTTCACCCGCGATATCGAGATCTCCGAAGAGGACGGCGCTGTCTACACCAGCAACTCGCACTTCCCCACCTGGCAGTCAGAGGGAGCCACGCCCACCCTGCTGCGCATTACGCCACTGGCACAGTGAAGCCCATGCGCCCGATCATACTGGCCTGCGCGCTGCTGTTTGGCGCGCAGGCAAGCGCAGACGGCTGGCAATACTATGGTGGAGACCAGGGAGGCAGCCA
>JAUIIQ010000068.1 GCA_030431585.1 Gammaproteobacteria bacterium
GACAGGTTGAGCTCCAGCCCGTCGGAGACCGGCGCCATGATCCTGGCAACTTCAACAAACTCGGCAATACTGCCGCCAAACACCGAGGTCAGCAGGAAACGGTCCTCAGGTACCCGCAAATCGGCCATCAGTTCGGCTGACTGGCGGGCGCCGGGGTTGGTCAGCCCCACCGCGTTGACAAAGCAGCCCGGTGCATACTGGCTGAGCACCGGTTCGCGATATCCGGCGCGTGGCTCCAGGCCGATGCTCTTGGTAGTCAGTACGCCTACTTCCGGCATATGGTCAAAAATATACTGAATGATGGGCACGGCAGTAGAGACAATGCCGGAGGGTATGGTGAAGGGGCCGGAGAGGGTCTTGCCGAAAAATTCTGTGCTCAAGGTGGGAGGCTCGCTGCAATACGCTATGGTGTCGAGCCGCGATTATACTGCCTCGCGGCATGATGCACGACCATGCCGCGAGCCGGAGGTGGTTCAGCCTGCGGTGAGGTCCTTGATAACCTCGGTACAGCCGTTGGTTTTAACTGATTCGATGCCGTTGGCACAGCCGGATTCAGATTCGTACATCTGGCTCTGGCCAATCACCTGGTGATTCTTTGCCTTGAGCACGAAGTACGCTTTGCCGTTGGTGGATTCCTTGCACTCGAACTGGCTGTCTTCGCCGCAGTTCTTCTGTACCGAGGCGATGCCGTTCTCCGCGGCGCTGCGGCTTGAGTACATTTCACTCTTCAGAATGCCCTGGCCGTTCCCTGCTACGAGATTGAAGAAGAACTCGCCATTCTTGGCTTTCTTCAGTTCAAAATGTCCTGCCATGTCTGGATCTCCGTTTTTTGTATTTGGACGGCACCGCCGCTGCGCTGCCAGCTTCAATAATAGTGGCTGCAAAAAAAGCTGCCACTACTAATTTTTCAGGTTCCGCAAAAGGTGCGTCTTACCTCTTCTTCCGGGCGAGGGGGCAGGAGATAGGCGGAGGATGAGGCGTCGATATCGAATGGGCTGGCCAGTTGCTCCAGCAGGCCGTGAAATGGCGAGAAGTCACCCTCATCTTCGGCTGCGCGAATGGCTTCTTCTACCTTATGGTTCCTCGGTATCAGCGCCGGGTTGGCCTGGCGCATACGCTGCTCGCGGGTTTGCGCTGTGAGGAAGTCAGCAGCCAGGCGCTTGCGCCAGCGCGCCAGCCACGGGAGCAGGCTGTCGGGTAACTCAAACCACTCCCCCACCTGGTGCTCCGGCTCGTTGGCGTGGTCATAGAGTCTGCGGAAGGTGAGCGTGAAGTCGCTGTTCGCGGCGGCCATCAGCTCAAACAGCTCGTCTACCAGTGGTTTGTCCTCAGCGCCTACCTCGGCCAGCCCAAGTTTGTCAGCGAGACCCTGCAGGTGCGCTGCTTCAAACAGCGTGGGAAACGTATCCACTGCGTCCTGCGCCAGGGCCACTGCCTGCTCCTGGTCGGAGTGCAGCAGTGGCAGTAGCGCCTGCGCCAGCACGGCCAGGTTCCAGTGTGCGATACCCGGCTGGTTGCGGTAGGCATAGCGCCCGCCGCGGTCAATAGAGCTGAAAACCTTGCCCGGATCAAAGGCATCCATAAAGGCGCAGGGACCATAATCGATGGTCTCGCCGCAAATCAGCATGTTGTCGGTATTCATCACCCCGTGGATGAAACCCAGCAGTTGCCAGCGCGATACCAGGCTGGCCTGGGCTCGTATAACAGACTGCAGCAGTGCCAGTGCCGGGTTCTCACGGCCGACCTGCTCCGGATAGTGACGCTGCAGACAGTAGTCCACCAGGCACTGCAGTGCCTCGCTGTCCTTGCGAGCGGCAAAAAACTGGAAGCTGCCGATGCGGATGTGGCTGGCGGCCACGCGGGCCAGTACCGCGCCAGGCAGCACGCTGTCGCGCATCACCGGCTCACCGGTGGAGACGGCTGCCAGGGCCCGGGTAGTGGGCACGCCCAGCGCATGCATTGCCTCGCTGACCAGGTACTCTCGCAGCACGGGGCCCAGGGGAGAGCGTCCATCGCCACCGCGGGAATACGGCGTAGGGCCGGAGCCCTTGAGCTGTATGTCGAAGCGCTTGCCCTGCCTGTCCAGTACCTCGCCCAGTAACAGTGCGCGGCCATCTCCCAGTTGCGGGTTGTAGCTGCCGAACTGGTGGCCCGCGTAGACCGCCGCCAGGGGCTCTGCGCCCTCTGGCGTGTGATTGCCGGCAATGCTGGCGATACCCTCTGCTGTCTCCAGCCAACCCTCGGCGATACCCAGGCTGGCAGCAAGGGCATGGTTGACACGGATCAAGCCGGGTTCGCTGACGGGGGTGGCCGACTGCCGGGTGTAAAATTGCGCCGGCAGACGGGCGTAGCTGTTGTCGAAGGAGATGGGACCCATGGCGTTGATCTATCCTCGCTGGCGCTGATCTGCTATATACGTGGGTATGAGCTTAACAGCCCAGTCAGCCCGAAACACGCAGGAGATCTTTATCATGTCCAGAAAGACCTGGGACACGCTTATCCAGAACGCGCTGGTATTTGACGGCACCGGGGACGCCCCCCGGGAAATGGACATCGCCATCAAGAAAGGGCGAATTGCCGCCAAGGGGATGTTCCTGCCGCGCTCCATGGCGGCGGAAGTGATCGACGGAGAAGGCAAGTGGTTGATGCCCGGCCTGCTGGATATCCACACTCACCTGGATCTGGAAGTAGACCTGGATCCTGGTTTACCAGAGGTGGTTCGTCATGGCACGACTACCGTACTGGTGGGTAACTGCAGCCTGGGAACCTGCTTCGGCAGCCAGCTCGAGGGAGACCAGGACCCGATAGTGGATTGCTTCACCCGCGTGGAAAATATTCCCAAGTCGGTCCTGCGCAAGTGCGTGGAGGCCGTGTCCTGGCAGAGCACTGGCGAGTATATGGATCACTTTGAGCAGATCCCCCTGGGCCCGAATGTCGGCGTATTTGTGCCGCATTCCATGCTGCGGGTAGAGGTGATGGGGCTCAAGGACAGTATCTCGCGCGAGCCCACCGAAGCGGAGCTGCTGCGCATGGAGCAACTGCTGGAGTCGGCCATGGACCAGGGGTACCTGGGCATGAGTACCGACGGTCTGCCATTTCACTACCTCTCTAATGAACCGCACACAGACAAGCGTATTCCCACGCAGTTCGCCAGTTTCGCTGAGCTCAAGCGCTTGCTCAAGGTTGTGCGCGGTCGCGATCGTGTCTGGCAGACTACGCCCATCCTGGAACACAGGCTCAAGGCGTTCTGGTATTTCATGCTTACCAGCGGGCGCCTGTTTGGCAAGACATTGAAGACATCGGCGCTCTCGGCGGTGGAGTTTGTGCTTGCACCCAGGGCGGTCAAGGGTTTCCTCGGTTTCGCCGCGCTGATGAACAGCCGGCTGTTCAAGGGCAACATTCATTTTCAGGCGCTGGGCACCAGCTTCCGCATCTGGTCCGACGGTATTGTCAGCCCGCTGTACGAAGAGATGGAGACAACCTGTCGGCTTATCGCCAAGGAGTACGATGATCGTGAAGGAAGGCTCGCCCTGCTCAATGACCCTGTGTTCATAGAGCAGTTTCGCAAGGAATGGCGTCATGGCAGGGAGGAGAAAGGCTTTGCCAGTTTCAAGGCCAGACATGGCCTGCCTGACATCATGGTGCCGCGCGACCTGTACCGAATGCACTTTGACGGCGCGCCGGTTGCTGACTGGGAAGGCGAGACGCTGCAGCAGGTGTTCGACCGCCTGTCCCGCTACCACGCGGGTCAGGCCGATGAGGCGCGTTCTGACGCGGAGCGCGAGGCCTTTGATCGCTTCCCACGGCCCACCGCCGATGATGCCGACTTCATGCTGCATATGATGCGTGAATACGACAAAGGCTTCCGCTACTGGGTGGATGTTGCCAATGTGGGCAATCGCGCAACCCTTGACCTGCTGCTGGACAAGAACACGCTTCCGGGCTTCAACGACTCCGGCGCGCATATCACCAATATGGCGTTCTTTGATGCCAACCTGTCCTCGTTAAAGCTGGCGCAGCAGAAGTCACTGGAGACGGTAGCCACCATGGTGCGCAGACTCACCCGGGAGCCGGCAGAGTTCTTTGGCCTGGACGTGGGGACATTGGAACTGGGCGATCAGGCGGACATTGTGCTGATAGACCCCGAGGCGCTGGCCAACTGGGAAGATGCCAGCAACCGCAAGCTGATTTACCGCGAGCTGTTTGAGCATGATCAGATGGTCAGCCGCTCCCCGGGTGTGGTGACCCATACGCTGATCAATGGCGAAGTGGTGTGGCGCGACGGCGACTTTGGCGAAGCGCTTGGCAAACAGACGCTGGGCCGCGCTCTGCGGGCAGCCTGATCAACACTGTTGGAGGGCCTGGCGCGGGCCTGATCATGGCGCGCACTATTGAGGTAGAACAAGGTTACCCCGGTTTGCGCTGGCATGACGCCCACCACGGGGTATTCTAGGCGGGCCTTAGAGACAGAGAATGACCATGACGCAGACTGAGCTTAGCGTGGCGATAACCGGAGCCGGCGGCGCGGGCGTGATTTCCGTGGGCGAACTATTGCTGCAAGCCTGGGCACGAGAGGGCGGGCGAGGTCTGTTGCGCAAGGCTTTTGGTCCGCAGATACGCGGTGGCGAGTCTGCGGCATTACTCAAACTTACTGAGTCCGAGCGCTACACGGCGGCCAGCAGTTATCAGGTGCTGCTGGCGTTTGACTGGAACAACTATTCCCGGTTTGGTGACGAGATCAAGTTGGCCCCGGGGTGCATCGTGTTCTGCGAGGAAGCCGCAGAAGTGCCTGCCGAGGTAATGGCGGTGAAGCCTGACCTGGTGTGTCTGCCCATGAAGCAGCTCGCCGCGCAGGCGCATGAAGAGGGGAGGGTCAACATGCTGGCCCTGGGGCTGCTTGGCCAGCTGCTGGGTTTGAGCGAAGCGAGCCTCAGCGAACTGGCCACGCAGAAACTGGCGCATAAACCCCTTGCCTACCAACAGGCGGCGCAGGCGTGTATTGCCGCCGGAACTGGCTATGGCCTGAGTTGCGACGTCCCGGTGCCTGTGCCGGGCGCCAAAGGCTGTTGGTATATCAGTGGGAATCAGGCGGCGGGGCTGGGTGCGCTGGAAGCGGGTATCCGATTTGTTGCCGCCTATCCGATCACGCCAGCTTCAGATGTGCTGGAATGGATGGCCTCCCCGCTGGAGCAATTGGGCGGCAACCTGGTGCAGGCCGAGGATGAGCTTGCTGCCGTTAACATGATCATCGGCGCAGCGTTCGGCGGGGTGCCTGCCTTCACCGCCACCTCAGGCCCCGGCCTGGCCCTGATGACCGAGAGCCTGGGGCTCGCCGTGGCCAGCGAAACACCGATTACTGTACTCAATGTCATGCGCGGCGGACCCTCCACCGGCATCCCGACCAAGTCAGAACAAAGCGACCTCAATATCGCGTTGCACGGCCTGCATGGCGATGCACCGCACCTGGTGCTGGCGCCTCTGGATATCGCCGACTGCGTGTATACCAGCGCCTGGGCTGTGCAACTGGCACAGCAGCTGCAGACTGTTGCTATCGTGCTCTCTGATCAGTTTATTGGGCAGTCCACGGCAGTTATCAGCGAGCCGCAGCGCTGCGCCGCGCTGGAGGCCGCGGCGACTGAAGATAATGATTACCTACGCTATCGTCTTACCGAGTCTGGCATCTCTACCATGGCTACGCCGGGTGATGCAGGACTGCGCTACACGGCCGATGGTCTGGAGCACAATGAAGCCGGCACACCCTCGGCCCGCGACGACGATCATCAGCGGCAGTTGCACAAACGTGAGCACAAGCTCAGCGCCTGTTCCTACGGTGATGCCTGGGCCCGCGCAGAGGGTGACGGTGAGCTGGCGATGGTCTGTTTCGGCTCCGCGTCTGCGGCCCTTTGCGAGGCCGCGGAGCTGTTGGCGGAACAGGGAGTCGCTGCGCGTACGGTGTCCCTGAGGCTGCTGGCGCCCTTGCAGGTCGAACGCCTGCAGGCGGCCCTCGCAGGCTGTAGCAGTGTCTGGGTGATAGAGCAGAACCACGGCGCGCAGCTTTATCACTACCTGCGCGGGCAGATGGACTTTGCCATGCCTGTGCACAGCTATGCGCGGGCTGGCCCGGTGCCGCTCAGCGGTGCAGCGATTGTGGCGGCGATGAAGGAGGCGACAGCAGCATGAATGAGCCGGTGAAATTAAAAGCGAAAGACTACAAATCCGCGGTGAAGCCTATCTGGTGCCCTGGCTGCGGTCATTTCTCCATACTCAATGCGCTGACCAAAGCCTTTGCTGCGCTAGGGATTGCCAAGGATGACACCGTGCTGGTTTCCGGCATAGGCTGTTCCTCGCGACTTCCCGCCTATGTGGACAGCTATGGCTTTCATGGCGTGCACGGCCGCGGCCTGGCCATTGCCCAGGGCCTGAAAGTGGCGCGACCGGATCTCACCGTTATCGCCATGGGCGGTGACGGGGACGGCTTTTCCATTGGCGGGAATCACTTCATACACGCCTGCAGACGCAACGTGAATATGACGTACATCGCCATGGATAATGAGGTTTACGGAATGACCAAAGGGCAGGCATCACCCACCACGCCTGCGGATTGGGACCATAGCAAACTGACACCTCACGGTCCCGGTGTCAGGCCGTTCAAGCCGGCTGCGCTGGCGCTGGCCGCAGGTGCGCCGTGGATTGCCCGTGGCTATTCCGGCAATCCCAACCAGATTGCCAAACTGATAGCCGAGGCGATAGAGCACCCGGGTTTCAGTTTCGTTCAGGTGCTGTCACAGTGCATCACCTTCTGCCCGGAGCAGACCGACTGGAAAGCGATTGTGAACGAACGTGAAGAAGCCCCGCTGGTAGACGCTGACGAAGCGGCGCAGTTGTTTCTGCACGAGGACGGTTTTCAGACCGGCGTGTTGTACAATGCGCCGCGGGCTACCTGGCCGCCTTCACCGCCAGAGCCGCAGTCACAGGACATCACCCGGGGATTTTGTCTATGAGCACACAACCGCTGGCGGATTTTCTTGCCCACTCTGTGGAACTGGAGTCTGAGGCGCGAGAGCGCTATCTGGAGCTCGCCCAGTCCATGGCCGAACACCACAACCGGGAGGTGTCAGAGTTCTTTTCGCGCATGGCCGAGGAGTCGCGGCTGCACCTTGAGGAAGTCGCCGAGATCGCGCAGGAGCACAAGCTGCCGGAGCTCAAAGCCTGGGAGTTCGAATGGCCGGGTGAGGAATCGCCGGAAGCAACCAGCTATGAAGCGGTGCATTATCGTATGACTTTGCGTCAGGCCATGTTGCTTGCCCTGGATAACGAGCGGGCTGCAGAAAAGTTTTATGGCTCCTTTGCCAAGACCAGCGATGACCCGGAAACCCGTTCACTCGCAGCGCAGTTTGCAGCCGAGGAGGCCTCGCATGCTGCGCAGTTGGTGAAAAAACTGGGTGCGCTGCCGCCGGATAGCGCGCAGCAGTTGGAAGAAGACGACGACCCGCATATGCCGGAGTAGGGTAGTGGGTCGCTGCAGGACGTAGTCCACGCTTTTACTGCAATAGTCGAGATTTACTGAGAACCCCGTCACAACTGTGCCACCGCGTATTACCGGCGACACGGTTCTGGTCCTATGCTTGTTATCACATGGCAGTATCACCGATAACAAAGCAGAACTTTTGCGCCGTACAAGCGCGAAGGAGGCACCATGCAACAGACGACACAGATCACCGCCGGTTTTGACACCAGGCTGGTAGAGGCAATGATGAACGGCTCAGGGTTGGACCCGGTAACATTGACCCAGCTGGATGTGGGCTTGTTCAACAGCCTGCTTAAAATCGGCCACCCCAAAGAGCGTATCTGTTCAGCCCTGGATCTCAGCTATGCCGAGTACGATTGCATCCTGGGCTTGCTGGAATCCGCGCAGGATTGTGCTCAGTAGCAGTTAAACCCTGGCGCGAAGCAATCAATGCTGCATACCAGACAGCAGCAGGACGGTTAGAGTGATCGCGTAAAATGCCGCACAAAGCAAAGCGGCCAGGAGGCTCGCAATCAGCTGCCCTTTGCGGGAGGCACTGCAGCCAGCAGCTATGTAGGCCACCCACATGAGAATGAAGATTGCGCCCAGCAAAATCTCTGCTCCACCCCCGTAGCGAAGCCAGAAATTCGGTGCTGTTAAAGCGAGAAAGAAGGCTGCAGGTAATTTAGTGTCCATGCCCGCAAGCATCAGGATAGTTGCCAGGGTAACGATGAAGTAGGCGATGACTGCGCCATTCAGGAAGCGGAAAGTACTCATGTTCTCACGGGAATCCAGCCCATAGTCTGTGATACAGGTATGTCCACAGGGTATAGCTCGCGTAGCCCTGCAAGGCACTCCGTTGCCGTTCATGGCACGGGAAGCTGATAAGACTATTACAGCACCTCAAGCGTCCCCTCCTCGCTGGACAGCGTGATGTCAGCATAGTCACAGGCACCTTCCTGGCGCTGGAATATGCTGTTGGCAATCAGCCATACGCGCACTATTCTCGCTGGCGGTTCGCCCATGTACTGGCGATAATCTGCATACAGGTTGCGCCGTTCGTCCCGCCATTCCCCCAGGCCCTGCTGACCACTGCGCACCACTACGTGGTACTCCTTGCCCGCCCAGTTTGGCAGAGGACAGTCGTAGCCTGCTCCCACCGGGAGGGTGCTACTCCAGTAATAGGTAATGTCGCGGCCATTATCAAACTCAACTGCCAGGCTCATGTAGTCGTGGCTTGGCACAGTGTCCTCGCGCAGGCGCGACGGGAGTTTTTCCACCAGCCAGCGCCAGCTTATTTCCGTGGATTTCAGCAGGGGCAGGTCTACGTCCTTCTGCAGTATGCCGACATCGGCGTGGGTACGGCAGCAGATGCAGGGCTGGCCGGAAGTATCGCGCCCCGCGCGGTAGATTTCGGCGGGTCCCAGGTGCCAGAGGTACTGCCACCCCTGGGGTGTTATGTCGCCTGCGTCGAGGCGGGCCAGCTCATCGCTGATCGGGCCAAGGGCACCGCCCGCGTTCTGCAACGCGCGCAGTCCCTGCGCGGCACTGTGTGTCCATCGAATGATCAGGACTTTCAGTTCGCCGCTGACTTGCTTGTAAACCTCATCGCTCTGCTTGCGGCTGCCCTGCGGGTCGGCCCAGTCGTTGGGAAAATAGTTCCCCAGCAGCAGCTCACCCTCTTGCTTGACGCGAAAAGAGTGGGATGCGCGGGTACCCCGAAAAACCTCGCCTTGCTCGCCAACTTTGCACCACAACTGCAGGGCGGGTTTCAGGTAGATGTCCAACCCTCTATTTGCATAGGCGCGCCCTTCGACGAAATAGCTTACCTCTTCGCCGGACGACAGCGTGATGCCGGTATGTAGCCAGGGTGGCTGGCCTGCCGGGAGTTCCACCCAGCGATACTCGCGAATGATGTCGGCTGGTGCTTGCGTAAGGACAGTGTCCAGCGTTCGGGTGAAATGCTGCAGATCGGGAGGCGGTTCAATCTCCGAGCGCAACCTGCGGCCCAGCGTGCGCAGTGCCAGCCTTCCCGCGACACTGATGTCTGCCAGCAAACCCGCCATGGCTAAACGTAGCTGCCATCAAGGTCTGCGCCGTATTTCTCCATCCAGGGCTCAAGGGTGCGCATGTCTTCGTCGGTGTACTCGTCTTGCAGTGCCACGATGCGTCCTTGCTCCACCGTCACTACAGAGCGGCCGGGGAACACAAGCATGGGTGAGTCACCGCGCCTGTAGCTGGCCGTCCACCCTATGTCTATTGCATGACCCCCGGGCGTAGAGTTCACATGTGGCCCATCGATCAGGTCAATTACACGCTCATCGCAGCGCCTGTCCAGGCCGTCGATGGATTTTTTCAGTCCCTTCAGTATTGCCTCTCTTCCGGCAATCTCGCAGGCCAGTGGTCCGCCGACCACGTGGTAGGTCGCATCCTCTGCAAAAAACGGTAGCAGGCGGGACCAGTCATCATCGACATAGGTCTGCTCAAACGCCGCCGCGTAATCCATGAATACCTGCATCGCTGCCTGGTCCATAATCCTTCTCCTCAATGACTGTTACCTGAAGATAGCAGACTATGCGCCAGCTTGAGCGCTATCGCGCCGTGTTTTTCCATCCCGGGAGTAAGAAGTTGCGGTGAAAACACGCTCGCCGCCCACCATCGGCGAACTGGCGTGCATCAGTCAATCAACTCACACAGGCCATCGAATACCAGTTCGTCATAGCTGACGATACCAATCACCTCGCCGTTCTCCACCACCGGCGCACTGGACAGGCCGAAGCTGTCGAACATGCGTGCCACATAGCGTACGTCCATGTCAGGCTCAACCGGGATGACCGGTTTGGACATGATCTCGTAGATATTCACCCGCTCTGGTGCCCGGTCACGGGCGAGCACTTTCTTGGCAATGTCGGACAGCAGCACAATGCCAAAGGCGTCGTGGTCATTTCGTTTTTTTACGATCACCACGTTGCACTTTGCACTGCGCATCACCTGCAGCGCCTGGCTGACCGTGGCCATACCGTCCAGTTCCAGGTGCGTGTCCAGCATGACCTCCCTGGCCTTGATCACTTTCTTTGTCATTACAGCAGCTCCTCCACTTCGCGGGAAATTTCCTCCGCCTGGTGGAGGATGCCTACCGCGTCTTCCACGTCCAGTTGAAAGGCGATGCCGGTGCCGGGCTTGGCATCCAGTTCACCGGCCTCGTTGATGCCTTCAAGTATATGGCGGGAAAGGTGTTGTTCTACCAGAAACAGGATTACGTCACGCTGCGTCTCCAGTGACAGTCCGAAGAAGGTCTTGCTGACTTGCAGCCCTTCTCCCCGGGCATTGGTTATCACCGTCGCACCGGTGGCTCCGGCGTTGCGCGCCGCGTCCATTACAGCGTCGGTCTTGTCATCTTCCACGAAGACGATGATCATTTTGAAATGCATGGTCTACTCCTCAGGCGCTGCTACGCGCTTTCATCCTTCGTCTCCTGGCCATGCCAGCGCGCAACTCCGAGAGCTGAGCGTAGGTCATTACCGAGATAATGGGAAACAGGCTGGCAAAGGCAATCAAGCCAAAGCCGTCAATGAGTGGGTTGCGCCCGGGGACAGTCTCGGACAGGCCCAGGCCCAGAGCTGCCACCAATGGCACGGTGACGGTGGAGGTGGTCACGCCGCCAGAGTCGTATGCCAGCGGGATAATCATTTTTGGTGCGATCATGGTCTGCAAGACCACCAGCACATAACCACTGATGATGTACCAGTGGATAGGGTCGCCTACCACGATACGATAACAACCCAGTGAGATGCCCACTGCAACGCCCAGCGCCACGGCCAGGCGCAGCCCCCACACGCCGATGGTGCCGGCAGAAACCTGGTTGGCCTTGATGGCCACTGCAATCAGGGAGGGCTCGGCTATGGTGGTACTGAAGCCAATCATGAAGGCGAAAATGTAGACCCAGTAGTAGTTGTCCCAGGCGATGTCGGCGGCCGTTTCGCCGGCATCCAGCGTGCTCTGGATGAAGACCGGGTCGGTGAGCTGCTCAGCCATGAGGCGACCCAGCGGGAACAGGCACCACTCCAGCCCCAGCAGGAACAGGGAAAGACCAACCAGCACCCAGACAAATCCGAACAGTATTGCTCTCAGGTTGGCGGGTTTCTGGCGTAGCACTGCAAACTGGAAACCGAAAATGATGGCGGCGATGGGCAGTACATCGTTCACCGTAGCCAGTGTAGTAGTCCAGATGGCGTTGAGTATGTCCATCAGATCAGCATCCCGTAAGCCATAACAAAGATCATCGGGGTAAGCGAAGCGAAGGCGATCAGCCCGAAACCATCTATCATTGGGTTGCGGCCGCGAATGGATGATGCCAGGCCCACGCCCAGTGCGGTGACCAGCGGCACGGTGATGGTGGAGGTGGTGACGCCTCCCGAGTCGTAGGCGATACCGATAATCTCGCGGGGCGCAAACATGGTCATGATAACCACCAGCACATAACCGCCAATGATGAGCCACTGCACCGGCCAGCCGCGAAGTATGCGGATCACGCCGATGACGATGGCCAGACCGACAGAAAACGCCACGGTATAGCGCAGACCGCTGGCGTAGTCCTCGCGGGCACTCTCGCTGGATTCAATCATGCCGCCCTCCGCTGCTACAGCGGCTGCCTCGGCGGCAACGGCGATCAGCGCCGGCTCGGCGACTGTGGTGCCAAAGCCCAGGGCGAAGGCGAAGGCGATGAGCCAGAACAGGCTGCCTTTGCGGGCAAAGGATGTGGCCATGGATTCGCCGATGGGAAACAACCCCTGTTCCAGGCCGTGAATGAAAAATGTCAGGCCCAGCACCACGAATACCACGCCCAGCAGGATCTGGCCCACGTCCGGCAGCGGCTGCTTGAGCACTGCGAACTGGAAGAACAGGATCACCAGAATAATCGGCAGCAGGTCGCGCAGACTACCGAGTAGAGCCAGAAGCAGTGTGGTGAGAGCCTTGGACACGGAATTCCCTGTATCAGTAGCCGCCCAGCTTAACAGTGCACGGCCGGTTTGTTATTGATCTGGATAAAGGTTGTGTCGGTTTGGCTGGCGCGCAATTGCCGTGCGCCAGCTGCTATTGCGGCTGGCTAGAACCGGTAGTGCAGGTAGACAGTAGGCCCGGTGAAGGTGGCATCGAGTGCCAGTTCGCGGCGCGATGACTTTTCCTGGGTCAGGTCGATATTGACGTACTGATAGCCGAGCGTGGCCGCCCAGTGCTCCCCAAGCTGGTAGGCGAGCCGGGGGTGGGCATAGATGAAGCTGCCATCATAGTCACCGTAGTTGGCACTGAGCCACCCCAGAGAAAGCGATCCACTCCAGCGATCACTGAAGGTAAAGAAAGCCTGCGCGCGCAAGTTTGGTAGCGGGGCCAGCAATTCGCTGCTGCTGGCACCGCTTGCGCCATTAAGGTCACCGACGAAGGCACGGCCCTCTATAGAGGTGTCCAGGTCAAATGCATGCAAACCACCGCCAAGCAGCAGCTCCGTGCTGTCGCCTTTGTACACCTGGTAGAGCAGGTTGACGATGTAGGTGTCCAGGCCCAGTTCGGTATCGATCACGGCACCGGCAGAATACTCGTTGCCGTCGAAGTTGAAGTCCCTGTTGGCAGTGCGTTGGCCGCTCTCGTCGAAGGTATAGGCCATGCCGGACAGTACCCAGCGTTCGGCGAATCGCCAGCGATACTCAATGGCCCAGCTGGTGTCGCTGTCCTCCATGCCGAGGTCGTCCAGATCCAGGCCTACTTCCGGCAGGCTGGCAACACTGGCGCGGACCTCCGCGTCAGCCTCCTGATAGGCGGCACCGATGCCCAGGACGTGTTTGCCGTCGAAGAAGTTGCCGCCAGAGCCGCCCTCAGCGAGAGTGGGCGCAGCAGTCAGCATCAGTGCGGTGGCAAGGCTGTAGTGAAGGCGCATGTTTATTCCTTTTGTTTTTTGCCAATTTAACGCAACGCGGCGCTTTTCTCCATATCGGGCGTGTTAGTTCCCGAACAGTTTTTTCAGCGCTTTACCCGCGTCCTCGCCGAGCTTGTCTTCTATTTTCTCCTGCGCCTTGCGCTTGAGCTCATATTCCGCCATATCGCTGAGTATTTCGCCGCTGTCTACCGAGCACCATTGAGCGGGCTCGCCAGCCACGTTGCCCTCACATACCACTGGCCAGTCAATAGCGGTAATACGTTCGTTGACCCTGCAAGCGGGGTCCAGCTTGCTCAGGCCGGGTAGCAGCTTCGCGGTAAAGGTGGTGTCAAAGTCCATGCTGGTGATATCCAGTGCTCCTTTACCAAGCAGGCGGATGTCCGCGAGCCTGGCCTGTAGTGGCTGCAGTGTCGCCTTGCCGTCGCCCATCATGATTTTTACCGACAGCGCGTCGAAGCGGCTGTCGGCCGGGAATTCAGCGCTCAGCGCTTCCTGGTTGATGAGCGCCACGGCTTCGCAGAGCATTTTTTCCACACCCATGCCCAGCAGCATCGCCTCTTCTGTCTGCAGGTCGATAGGGCCGCGCAGGCTGTTGGTCAGTGCGCCGCTGCTGTTACCCTGCCCATGCAGCTTCCAGCTAAGGCTGGCTTTGCCGCTCATCATCGGTTTCACTTCGGCGGCGGCAAGGGCCTCATTGATATCAACCGCACTCAGGCTGCCTTGTGTATTCAGTTTGGCGAGGCTGTGCTTGGCATTAAGGTTGGCTTTCATGTCCAGCTTGCCACCGTGAACCGTGCCGGTTACTGTCGGCAGAATGGCTTCGCCCTTGACCACGCGCAATTTCGCGGTCAGGTCTGTCACCCGGTGTCCGTCCCAGAGCACCTCGTCGATGCGCAGGTTGGCGCGGGTGTCCATCACCCGAAGCGCGTCCAGGGGCAGGGGAGTGCCCTCTCCCGCTGCCGATTCCTCACCATTGTCGTTGCTCGCAGCGCCGGCTGCCGCAGCATCGGCTGCCGCAGCATCCGCGCCAGCGATGGCGATGAGAGCGGGCGTGAAGCGGTTCAGGTGCAGGTCCGCATCGATCTGCGGACTTTCGTAACTGGCATAGCGAAGCTGGCCTTCGGCGCGGGTATCGGCGATATCAGCCTGCAACTGTAAGTCCGCAATCTGCCGGCTGATGTCCACGGTACCGGAGGTTGCCACGGTGATGGTGTCTGCCAAAGCGCCGGTGATCTCAACGTCCAGGTTTTTTACGCCCAGCATCTGTGTGGTCTGGCTGAGCGTTATGGTCCCGTCCAGCGACACGGTCATGGGCGTTTCTCCGGGCAGGCGAATAACCGCTGCCAGCGGCATTGGGCGATCATCCAGGTTGAGCCCCTGGCCGCGCAGCTTCACAATTTCTATCACTGTGGTCTCGCCGCCCACTTCGGCCAGTTCGATGCGTGAATCGGTGATACTGAGATTGGCGACTTCCAGTGCCAGCGGCACCGCCACCGCGACTTCCGTTCCGGCGGTCCTTCCAGCCTGTTCTTTCTCGGCCTGACGCTTGGCGTAGAAGGCCTGCAGTTGCTCGTCATTCATCTGCGTGGTGTCGACGGGGTCGGGGTCGGGTTTGGAAACCACCCTGGCCGCCACGCCGTCCAGCGCGATGGTGTCAATTG
>JAUIIQ010000069.1 GCA_030431585.1 Gammaproteobacteria bacterium
TGGAACAAACCCTGAAGATCGTCCACCGGGACCTGCAGGCAAAGTTCGGTATCGCCAAACCGCGCATCGCTGTTCTGGGCCTGAACCCGCACGCCGGAGAAGGCGGCCACCTGGGTCGTGAGGAAATTGAGGTTATTACCCCTGCTATCGACAAACTCAAACAGCATGGTTTGCTCCTGCAGGGCCCTCTACCCGCCGACACGGCCTTCAACCCCAAGATTCTGGCCAACTGCGACGCGGTATTCGCGATGTATCATGATCAGGGCCTGCCGACACTCAAGTACGCGGGCTTTGGTGAGGCCGTCAACATCACCCTGGGGCTGCCTGTTATCCGCACCTCCGTTGACCACGGCACGGCCCTTGACCTGGCCGGGACAGGGCAAGCCGACGCTGGCAGCCTGCAGACCGCATTGCGCATGGCCATAGAAATGAGCAACAAGGCGACTGACAGCAGCAACTGATGCGAGCTTGTTACTGACCCTGGTTTACACCCCCAGGCCACCCCCCTAGAATTGGTGCTTGTTTCCCGCCGCCAAGAGCAACAGATGAGCAAGCCCGACCAACTTCCAGGCCCAGAGCTATACGCGTTCACCGAATGTGAAGCTGTACACATGTCAAACGGGGCGGTGTTATTGCTGGACACATTCAGCGATGCACAGGTCCTGGTAGCGCCACCCGTCGCCCAGAGCATGCAGACCTGCCGCAGCTTCCGCACCCTGGAGGACCACGCCAGGCACCTCACTACCACGGTGGCAGAGTTGGCCGGGCAGGCCGACGATGTGATGAAAGTACTGGTGATGTTACGAGATGCTGGCCTGATGACCTCGGCAACTGCCATCTGCGAGCGGCTCAATGCTCCTGTTCCCGCTGCGGTAGACCTGCCGGCAACCCGTGCTTTTATCATCACCTGCGACCGACCCCAAGCCGTGGAGCGCCTGCTGGAGTCCATGCTGCGTGCCGGCACATTGAGCCGCCACCAGTCACTGTTCCTCGTGGACGACTCGCGCGACGCCGACAATGCCACCCGCAATCGCGATGCCGTAGAAAAATTCAACCTCACATCACCGCGAGACATGCACTACTTCGGCGCGGATGAGGCCAGCCGCTTTATGGCCGACCTCATCAACGAAATCCCTGACCAGGAAAACGCTATCCGCTTCCTGATTGATCGACAGCGCTGGTCCGGAGAAAAGACTTACGGGCTGGCGCGTAATCTCTGCCTGCTACTGTCGGTAGGCAGGCGGGCAATTGTGATGGACGACGACGTACTCTGTACGGCGATCCTGCCCCCACACAGCAGGCCGGGTGTTGAGTTTGGAACCGTCGACCGCGAGGCAGGCTTTTATAGCGACCACCAGGCAATGCTGAACAGCACCAGTGCGGCGGACTTTGACCCTCTCACCGGGCACGCCCGGTGCCTTGGCCTGAACATGGGACAGGCACTGGAAAAGCTGCAGGCGGCTCCAGTCAGGCCGGCCGACCTGGAGGGCATGAATGCCAGCTATCTACGCCTGTGGGACGCCCGCTCCCCGGTGCTTGTCACCCAGTGCGGCACTCTGGGCGATCCTGGCTCTCCGAACACGGACTGGCTGTACTTTGCCCAGGGGGATACTGCCAGACGCCTGACCGAATTCCCCGGCGGCCTGGAGGGTGCGCTGGCCTCACGCTGTTACTGGCTTGGACACCCGCGACCCTGTTTTACCAAGATGGCGGTGATGTCCCAGATAACAGGGCTGGATAACTCTCAGCTGTTGCCGCCCTACTTTCCCGCCCACCGCGGTGAAGACTACCTGTTTGCCGCCATGACCGAGAACATGCACCCCAGCTCAACCGTGCTGAGCTACGACTGGTGCGTTCCGCACTTGCCAGTTGAACAACGCAGAGCCGTGGCAAGCCCGGAACCGAAGTCAGGCAAAGGCCTGTTCAGCGCTGGCAAGTACATTACCGACCGCACCTGCTACCAGCTTGGCATCAATGCACAGACGCGCTTGCAGAATATCGCGAATATGGCCACGCAACTGTCACAAACAGACGACCGTGGGCTGGCAACCCTGTTCCGCAAGGAGGTGGCTCAGTTACAGGGACTGGAGCAATACAAAATCAGCGCACTGCTGAACGATGGCAGCATTCGCGCACCGCTATGGCAGTCATGGCTGGAGGAAAGCGCAGCCAACCTCAACCAGGCCATGCAAACTCTGGCCCAGGTCAGCGACCTGCCGGAGGTCACTGAAGGTCAGAGCAGTACCCAGTTGCTGGCGCAGTTTCGTACCTATGCCGCTGGCTTCGGTGAATCCCTGGCGTCCTGGGAAAGCATGCGCGAAGCAGCCCGCAGAGTCAGTGAGCGAACCTGAAGACGCCGTACGTCCGCTTCACTTCTTCATTGATGCGCGGTACCGGGCGATGGTTTCGTCAGGATCTCCCTGTGCACAGATACGGCCCTGGTCTATCCACAGCACGCGGTCGCAAAGATCCTTCACCTGGGTATCAGAGTGAGACACAAATACCACCGTCTGCTTGCCACTGATACGCTGCTTCATCGCTTCTTCCGCCTTCTTCCTGAATTCGGCGTCGCCCACGCTAAGGATCTCGTCCACCAGCAGGATGTCCACGTGAGTCAGCAACGCGGTGGTGAACCCGAGCCGGGACTTCATGCCGGCTGAATAGGTTTTTACTGGCTCCTCAAACGAGTCGCCCAGCTCCGAAAACGCCTTGATATCCTCCAGATACCCCATTGCTTCCGCCTTGCTCGCACCCTGTAACATGGCTGACAACACAGCGTTGTCCCTGCCGTTCAGGTCCAGCCTGTGGCCCAAACCGAGCGTCAACAGAGAAGCCGAAGCCCCGGGCCGGGTAATTACTTCCCCATGCGTCGGTGCCAGAATACCCGCCATGATGCGCAGCATCGTTGTTTTGCCAACGCCATTGCGGCCAATGATCCCCAACGTTTCGTTTTCATACAGCTTGAAAGACACCTGGTCCAGCACATGGTGGACGCCGTGATCGAAACTACCCTTGCTGCTGCGGAAATCCAGCGAGACGTCCCGCAGTTCAAGCATTACGGCGGGTTCCTGCTGAGCCATCAGGTCAACACCTTCAGCGCAAGGTACTGGCTGTTCTTCTGCATATAGCTGACAGTCAGTGCCGTGAACGCCGCTGCTGCCAGGGCGATGAGCATAAGATGCACCATGTCCGGTGCCTGACCGTGCATCAACACCTGCCGGTGAGCGTCGATCATAAAGGCCAGTGGATTGGTAATGAGAATCAGCTGGGCCTTTTCCTGATCTGCCAGTTCGCGCACGTCCCAGAAAATCCCCGAGGTAAACAGCAGAAAGGTCATCGCCAGCGGGATCACCTTCTGGAAATCCCGGGATATACACACCAGGCAGGCGCCGATCAGGCCGCATGCAATAATCATCAGATACATCACTGCCACCACCGGAATCATCCAGAGCCAGGCCAGCATGGGCGTCACCCCAAACAGAAGCAGGATTAAAATCAGCAGAAGGTAGACCGTAGACTGTCGGTACAAGCTCTCATGCATCACAGACATAGGCCAGAGGGATTTTGGCATATTGACTTTACCCACCAGCCCCTGGCTCGCAACGATACTGCCGGAAGCCTGGGAAACCGTTTTCGAAAACCACAGGAAAGCGAACTTGCCACAGGCGAGGAAAAGAATGAAATCACCCGACTTTTTGCCTGAATCGAGAATAAGATTGAACACCAGGAAGAATACCGACACCCACAACAGCGGCTCCAGAAACCACCACAGAAAGCCAAGCCTGAACCTGGAGGAGTCGGCCTTTAACAGCATTCGAGCCTGTACATCGAGAAGACTGAAATAATGGCGCAGGGTCATGAGGCAAGAATGTTTCCGTTCGATAGGGACGACCCCTCAACCGGAAGGGGCGGACAAAAGTTTACCAGATTTCGCGAACGGGTTTGCGGCAATGAGTAGTATTCACTTCTACCACAGGTACAATACGGGGCATGCCACCCAAGCCCACATCTCACCGGCCACGCAAGCGCTTCGGCCAGAACTTTCTGACCGATCATAGCGTCATCGACCGTATCGCCGGGGCGATTGCTGCCCGCAGCAGCGATCATCTTGTTGAAATTGGTCCAGGCCAGGGAGCACTCACCGAAGCACTGGCACCGGTTGGCTGCCAACTGGACGTTATCGAACTGGACCGCGACCTGATAGCCGGCCTGCTGGCTGCCTTCAGCATTTATCCTGACTTCACACTGCACAGTGCCGACGCACTGAATTTTGACTTTGCCTCTCTCGCGGTGAACGGCGAGCCGCTGCGAGTCGTTGGCAATCTGCCCTATAACATTTCCACGCCATTGATTTTCAAGCTGCTCGACAACGCCGGCATCATCCGTGACATGCACTTCATGCTACAGCTGGAAGTAGTGCAACGGCTGGCGGCCAGCCCCGGGAACAAGCACTGGGGTAGATTGGGCATCATGGCGCAGTACCATTGTCAGGTAGAGCAGCTGTTCGATGTACCCCCCGAGGCTTTCAATCCGCCGCCGCGGGTGCAGTCAGCCATCGTCCGCCTCACACCGCATGCAGAGCGTCCCTGGCCAGAATGCGACGAGACCCGCCTGCGGCAGGTCGTGCAGGCCAGCTTCGCGCAACGCAGGAAAACCTTGCGCAACAACCTCAAAGGGCTTATAGATGGAAGTGCTCTGGAGCATCTGGGAATTGACCCGGGAGCCCGTGCAGAAACGCTGGAACTGTCCCAATTCATCGAGATCACGAAAGCCGTCCATGCATAGTACTCCGTTCAATCCAGCACTGGTTGGTGTCAGCGTCGTCACCACCTTCCTGCCCACCCATTCCAGCCCGGAGGAAGGGCACTTCACCTTTGCCTACACCATTACCATCAGCAATGCCGGGGACCTGCCAGTGCAACTGCTGTCCCGGCACTGGATTATCACCGACGCCAATGAAGACACCCAGGAGGTACGGGGTGAGGGGGTGGTAGGCGAGCAACCCGTTATTCCCCCAGGGGAGTCCTATCGCTACACCAGCGGCGCAACGCTGGCCACGCCACTGGGATACATGGAGGGCAGTTACTACATGGTCGTCAGGGAACCGATGGACGTGCCACCCCAGGAACTACCCACTTTTGAAGTCCCCATCGCTCCTTTCACTCTGCATACGCCCACGGCGTTAAACTAGGCACTGAGAGTGGCTACCTACGCAGTCGGCGATGTGCAGGGTTGTCTGGAACCTCTCAAGTGCCTGCTGGAAACGGTCAAGTTCGACCCCGCTACGGACGTCCTCTGGTCAGTAGGCGACATCGTCAATCGCGGTCCCGACTGCCTGGCAACACTGCGTTTTTTTTACGCACTCAGAGACAGCCTGGTGATGGTACTGGGAAACCATGACCTGCATTTGCTGGCCGTTGCCTGTGGCGCCCGTCGCCCCTCAGCTTCGGACACGCTGGATGAGATCCTCGAGGCACCTGACCGGGCCGAACTGATTACCTGGCTTATCCACAGACCTCTCATTCACCAGGATAAGGGTTACACGCTGGTGCATGCCGGCATCCCACCGCAATGGTCGGTGAAAAAAGCCATGCGACGCGCCCGCGAGGTTGAGAATGTCCTGCGAGGACCCGACTGCGTGGAGTTCCTGCGCAACATGTACGGTAACGAACCCGCCGTCTGGTCCCGCGACCTGCAGGGGATGGCCAGACTACGCCTCATTACCAACTACCTGACGCGCATGCGCTACTGTACCAACGAGGGATGGCTGGACCTCGTGCACAAGGGGCCTGAAGCACCGTGTAACGGAAAAAAGGTATCTGCCTGGTTCAGTCATAGCTCACGCAAAGCGGCAAATGACCGTATTCTGTTCGGTCATTGGGCCTCACTGGAAGGCAAGACAGACTCGCCAACTGTAATCGGCCTGGACACTGGCTGCGTCTGGGGAGGAGCAATGTCACTATACTGTCTGGAGACCGGCGCCTGGACACGGTGCCGCTGCGAAAACGGTAGACAAATCACGCCCTGATTGACACTGACTGGTCCCCAGCTGTCGTTGCTTTCTGTAGACTCACTGCATGGAAACCTATCTTGTAGGCGGCGCCGTCCGCGACCAACTGCTTGGCTACCCGGTCCACGAACGCGACTGGGTGGTTGTGGGTGCAACGCCCGATGACATGCTGGCGCGTGGCTTTCAACAAGTGGGCAAGGACTTTCCCGTATACCTGCACCCCGTTACCCGGGAGGAACATGCGCTGGCGCGCACGGAACGCAAGCAGGGTCACGGCTATACCGGCTTCGCCGTGCACTGCGCAAAGGAGGTGACGCTGGAGGAAGACCTGCAGCGACGCGACCTTACCATCAATGCGATGGCGCTGGACAAGGACCAGCGGTTGATAGACCCCTACGGAGGAGAACGCGACCTGCAGCAGCGCCTGTTACGCCATGTCTCAGACGCATTTGTGGAGGATCCACTGCGCGTGCTGCGAACAGCGCGCTTTGCTGCCCGCTACGCACATTTGGGTTTTAGCGTTGCCGCTGAAACGCTGGACCTGATGACCGCCATTGTCGATCAGGGGGAGCTGGCGCACCTGCCTGCCGAGCGGATATGGACCGAGATGGACAGGGCGCTGGGCGAACGTAATCCAGAGGTATTCATCGATGTGTTACGCCAATGTGGCGGACTGAAAAAGCTGATACCGGAGCTGGACGCACTTTTCGGTGTGCCGCAGCCCGAGACACACCACCCGGAAATCGATTCCGGCATACACACACTGATGACACTGCAACAGGCCGTCAGGCTGACACCAGCTCGGGACGTACGTTTTGCGGTTTTGATGCATGACCTCGGTAAGGGGACTACTCCCGCGCACGAGCTCCCCCGGCATATCGCGCATGAGCACCGCGGCATCGAGCTGGTTGAGGCAGTGTGCAGGCGGGTGAAAGTGCCCCGGCAGTATCGTGACCTCGCACTGAAAGTCTGCGAATACCACCTGCTCTGCCACCAGGCTACCGGCCTGCGAGGTAAAACCCTGTTGAAACTGATCACCGCGACTGACGCGCTGCGCCGTGGCGAGCGCTTTGAGGCCTTTCTGCTGGCTTGCGAAGCGGACGCAAGAGGCCGCAAAGGTCAGGAAGAGGCACCCTACCCCCAAGCTGACTACCTGCGCCAGGCTCAGCTACTTGCCCAGCAAGTCACCGCGGCGGACTTTGTTGGTCAGGGGTTACAGGGTAAAGAGCTGGGACAGGCGATCACCACAGCGCGCATTGCAAAACTTGAGGCCTACCGCCAGCGAGAGCAAGCCCTTTAAAGTGTCCGGCCCCGCCACAGGAAGCTGATCCGCTCAAGGCTCTGGGAGCTCTGGTCAAAGGCCGCCCAGAGCGCGCTGTAGGTTTTTCCCAGGGCAGGATGGCACTCCTCAGGCACGAGGTCTGCCAGTGGTCGAAGCACAAAGGCGTGATAGAGGATTTCAGCCCGCGGCAGTTCCACTCCTTCCACGGTGCCATTGAGTTGATCATAAGTGAGGATATCGATATCCAGGCGACGCGAAGAGTTACGTCGGGCATTGTCTGGCCGGCCGTGCTCTTTTTCCACCTGCCGCAGCTGCGCTGCCAGCTCACCCACCCCCAGTTCCGTATTCACACCTGCAACCAGGTTGAGAAAAGGTTGGCCGGAAAAACCCATCGCGTGGCAGTCATAGACCGGCGACAGATCCAGCTCGCCGAACAAACGCTCCAGGGCATCGAGCCCCGCGCCTATGTAACGCTCGCGCTCGATATTGCTGCCCAGACCAAGATAGACGCGGGCCATCAGGGCCGCAGCCCCCGCTCAATCTGCACACCCACTGCAACAGCCGCAGCCACCGCCCCCGGCTTCGCCAGCCGCAACCGCAGCCAGGCCACGTCGAACTCACGCAGCACCAGCTCAGCCACCCGTTCGGCGAGGGATTCGATAAGCTGAAACTCACTGCCGGCGACATAGGCAAGAATACGCCTGGAGATAGCATCGTAATCCACTGCGTCCTCAATGGCGTCAGTGCCGGCCGCGCGGCGATTGTCGCTGGACAGCTCCAGATCCAGCACCAGTTCCTGACGAATGCTGCGCTCCCAGTCGTAAACACCAATTACAGCGTCTGTTTTCAGCCCACTTATATAGACAATGTCACTCACGCGACTACCGCAACCGGAGGCAGTTCTTCCATCGGCCACCGCGGCCGAACGCGCACCCCTTCACTATCGACCTGGCCTGCCAGCATACGCTGGGCACCGGCGTATGCGATCATCGCGCCATTGTCGGTGCAAAACACGGGGGCGGGGTAAAACACCCGGGCGCGCTGCCTGGCCAGAGCCTTTTTCAAGGCAGTCCGCAGGTTAGCATTGGCACTGACGCCACCAGCCATCACCAGCGTCTTCAGGTTCTCCTGCTCCAGCGCCCGGCGACACTTTATTACCAGCGTGGCGACCACCGCATCTTCAAATGCGCGGGCTATATCGCACTTGTCCTGCTCACTGAGTTCGCCGCCTGCCGAGCGACAGGCATCCACGGTATTGAGGGTGTGTGTCTTGAGACCGCTGAAACTGAAATCCAGCCCCGGGCGATTGACCATGGGACGGGGGAAGTCGAAGCGGCCTGCCTGGCCCTGCTGCGCAATCCTGGCGATATGCGGCCCGCCTGGATAGGGCAGACCCAGCATCTTGGCCGTTTTATCAAAAGCCTCTCCAGCCGCATCATCCAGAGACTCACCCAACAGGCGATAACGACCGATGGCATCGACCCGCACCAGCTGGGTATGGCCACCGGAAACCAGCAAGGCAATAAAGGGGAAGTCCGGACGCTCATCTTCCAGCATGGGCGCGAGCAGATGACCCTCCATATGATGCACGCCCAGTGCCGGCACCCCCCAACCCCAGGCCAGGGCTTTCGCGAGTGTCGCACCCACCATCAACGCACCGACCAGTCCCGGTCCTGCGGTATAGGCTACCCCTTCGACGTCTCCAGCAAGCACGTTCGCTTCCTGCAATACCTCGTCTATCAACGGCAGAGTCTTGCGCACATGGTCGCGAGACGCCAGCTCCGGCACCACGCCACCATATTCGACGTGGATATCCACCTGGCTGAACAACGCGTGCGCCAGCAAACCGCGCTCGGTATGGTAAAGAGCGACTCCGGTTTCATCGCAGGACGTTTCCAGACCGAGGATCAGCATTTGCGGGTTCCAATGTAAGCTATGCGGCGCATGATACTGGCTGCAAAAGGCGCAAACCAGCCTGAATTCGGCGTCTGTTCCGGGGCAAATCGGGTGATTTGTCACAACATAGCCGTTTGGCCCGCAAATTACCCTGCAGGGCCCGCCCCGGGGGCTTTGCAAAGCATGCCTGATAAGTATAGAATGCGCGCCCTTTCTGGCGTTCACTGGCCTTTCAGCCGGTGCCCGTGACAAACAATAGAGACAGGTACAGAGTTAATGCCCCAAATCAAGGTCAAGGAAAACGAGCCTTTCGACGTAGCCCTGCGTCGCTTCAAGCGTTCCTGCGAAAAAGCCGGTGTACTGGCTGAAGTGCGCAAGCGTGAGCACTATGAGAAGCCCACCACTGTGCGCAAGCGCGCAGCCGCCGCTGCAGTAAAGCGCCATCTGAAGAAAGTTTCCCGGGAAAACCGCAAGCGCGTGCGCTTGTACTAAGCCTCACACCCTCCCGCATGACTGACCAGTCGCTCACCGAGTCTATTCGGGCCGCTATGAAAGCGGCCATGAGGGCGAAGGATAAAGAGCGCCTGGGAACAATCAGGCTGATTCAGGCCGAATTCAAGCGAATCGAAGTAGACGAGCGCATCGACGTTGACGATGCCCGCGCTTTGGCTGTGCTCGACAAAATGGTCAAGCAACGCCGCGATTCTGCGCAGCAGTATCAGGACGCTGGCCGCACAGAGCTGGCCGACAAGGAGAACGCGGAAATCGCCGTGCTCCAGGAATTCCTGCCCCAGCAACTCTCCGAAGACGACATCATCGCCCTGATTGATGAAGCCATCGCCGCATCGGACGCGTCAGGCATGGCGGCCATGGGAGCGGTGATGGGACAGCTCAAGCCGCAGCTGGCTGGACGCGCTGATATGGGTGCGGTGAGCGGGCTGGTTAAAGCGCGACTGTTGGGCTAGCGGTTTTACTGCTGAGGCTAACAAGCCTGGTGATTTTGGGATAGCAAGGCTATCCGGCCTGATGATCCGTCCCCGTGCTCCCGCGACCGCCAAAAAGCGTCGTGCCCGATAAAGCGGGGCAGGCTCTCCATGACAGGCTCGGGCTCCGCCCTCCATGGCTCCGCACGCCGCGGGAGCACGGGGACGGACCACCAGACCTCCCCCAGTAAACGTATTTAGATTGTAGGTAACAAGCTTCAGGGACGGGGTTTGGTGATGCCGGCCCGAACGGGCCAAGCCTAACCGGGCTTTGATCAAACTTTTGATCAGCGTATTTCAATAATCTCTTTAGCGTTACACTAACCCCTATGGCCGGACGAATCCCCCAAACTTTCATCGATGACCTGCTGGACCGGGTGGATATCGTTGAAGTGATAGACCGGCGGGTGAAGCTCAAAAAAACCGGCAAGAACTACAGCGCTCGGTGCCCCTTCCACGAAGAAAAAACACCTTCATTCTCAGTCAGCCCCGACAAACAGTTCTACTACTGCTTCGGCTGCGGCGCCGGAGGCAACGCCCTGGGCTTTGTCATGGATTACGAGAACCTCGAGTTCCCGAAAGCCGTGGAGACACTGGCCAGTAGCGTAGGCCTTGAAGTACAGCGGGAACCCTCGCGGGGTGGCCAGGCCCAGGAACGTCGCGAAGAAAGCAATAAGTCGCTGTATCGGCTCATGGAGCAGGTGGCGAACTACTACAAACAGCAGTTGCGGCAGCATCCCCAGCGCAGCAAAGCAGTGAACTACCTCAAGCAGCGAGGACTCACCGGCCAGATTGCCGGACAGTTTGGCCTCGGCTTCGCCCCACCGGGCTGGGACAACCTGCTCAAGGCCATGGGCGACAGCGAAGAGAAGAAACAGATGCTGATGCAGGCCGGCATGCTGGTCGAGAACGACAAGGGACGCGTGTACGACCGCTTTCGCGATCGGGTGGTATTTCCCATTCGCGACCAACGCGGGCGGGTCATTGCCTTCGGGGGGCGGGTACTGGGAGATGACAAACCCAAATACCTGAACTCCCCCGAGACCGCCATATTCCACAAAGGGCGCGAGCTGTACGGCTTCTACGAAGCGCTGCAGGCCAACCGCAAACTGGAGCGGCTGGTGGTGGTTGAAGGCTATATGGACGTTATTGCGCTGGCGCAGTACGGCATCAACTACGCAACCGCCACGCTGGGCACCGCCACCAGCAGCACACACCTGGAAAGAGTCTACCGCCGCTGCGCGGAAGTCATCTTCTGTTTTGACGGGGATGAGGCCGGTCGCAAGGCAGCGTTTCGCGCCCTGGAGGCCACGCTGCCCTGCATGGAGGACGGGCGCCAGGCGAGATTCCTGCTCCTGCCAGAAGGAGAAGACCCGGACACCGCAGTGCGCAGCGGTGGCGCAGAGCAGTTTGCTGAGTTGCTCAGGCAGGCGCAGCCGCTGGAGAGCTTCCTGTTCGACGCCATCGCCCGGGAACTGGACACGGACAGCCTCGATGGCCGCGCCCGCCTCAGCAAACTGGCCCTGCCCTACCTGCGACAGTTGCCCCAGGGGGTATACAGGGAACTGATGTTTAAGGCACTGGCCGACCGAACCGGCATTGAACTGGCTAGCCTGATGCGCCTGGAGGCCGCGATACCAGCTGCTTCGGGCGGGGCACCCGATTCCGGGCAGCGCATGAACTCCGCGCACAACGCAGACAGCTCGCCTTTCCCCGGGGCTCCGGAAGAGGCTCCGCAGCCTCAGTTTGGTGATTTCGACGACTACCCCGAGCGGGAAGACGAGCCGTCACCGCCTCGCCAGCGAGCCCCTTTTCCCACGACGCTGCCGGGCTACTCCAATCTGGCGCAGAGCGCTATTGCGCTTATCCTGCACAAACCGGAAATCGCGCGCAACGTCCAGACAGCCGGACTGGACTGCCACAATGGCGAGGACGCCAGGCTCCTCCAGGCACTGATAGAGCTGGTACAACGCCGTCCCGAATCGAACACGGGTATGCTGCTGGGTCATTGGTATGGCACTCCCGAGGGCGACCTGCTCAATCGCCTGGCTGGCCAGGAGCGACTGATTCCCACCGAGGGGATAGAGCAGCAGTTCACTGACATCATGCACAGCCTGGCACACCGGCTGCCACGGGAATCAAAACTTGCCGAGCAAGTCGACAAACTCAAACTCACCAACTACGCTCAGGTGAGCGATTTGGAAAAACAGCGCCTGCGGGAACTGCTGCAGGAAAAACAGCAGCGAGACGAGGAGCGCAACCGGCGCGGTCGTTGACCGCTATGCCCGCGCATGCTTCTGATAGCATGGTGTGAGCGCATGTCCCTGCCCGGCCCTGCATCCACACTCTTCTACAGCGCGCTGTTGCAATTTGCCAGTTTGCCCTCATATAAGAAAAAACCGCATATCAGGGCATATACGGGCGACATTTCGTTAAATATCCCGGCTTTTCAGTGGTTAAGCCAAGCGTTCCCGGCTATAATCGCCGGCTGATTTTTTTTTGCATTTCAAAGGTGCCAGCTCAATGACCAATGTGGTTCAGCAACAGTCCCGCCTGAAAGAACTCATCGCCAAGGGCAAAGAGCAGGGCTACCTCACCTACGCTGAGGTGAACGACCACCTCCCCGAGGACATTTCCGACCCGGATCAGGTCGAAGACATCATCCAGATGATCAACGACATGGGCATACAGGTGTTCGAGCAGGCGCCGGACGCCGACGAACTGCTGATGACCGAAGGCGACTCCTCGGCGGACGATATCGCCGCAGCCGAGGCAGCAGCAGCCCTGGCCGCAGTTGAAACCGAGGCTGGCCGCACCACCGACCCGGTACGCATGTACATGCGCGAGATGGGCACGGTGGAGCTGCTTACGCGTGAAGGCGAGATCGTTATAGCCAAGCGTATCGAAGAAGGTATACGCGAACTTCTGGCCGCCCTGGCGCTTTACCCGGGCGCCGTCAAACAGATCCTGGACGAGTACGAACTGGTAACAAAGGAAGAACGCCGCCTGTCCGACATCATGGTCGGCTACCTTGATCCTGCCGAGCATGTACCCTCCGCAGCGGAAATGGCAGAGGCTGCCGCAGCGTCCAACACCGGCTCGGATGACGACGATGAGGAAGAGGCCGACACCGGGCCGGATCCGGTAGAAGCCAAGAAGCGCTTTACGGCACTCAAACGCCAATACAACAAGACCGAAAAAGCCATAGCCGCCAAGGGCCGACAGGACCCCACCAGCATCAAGGAGATGGAAAAGCTGGGTGAGTTGTTCAAGTTTTTCAAACTGACACCACGCGTCTTTGACCCTATCAGCGACACTCCCCGCAATATTCTGACCGCTGTGCGCGATCAGGAGCGGGAGATCATGCGCATTGCGATCAAGGTCTGCGGCATGCCGCGCAAGGATTTTATTAATTCATTCCAAGGCTCAGAAACAGACCTGAAATGGCTGTCCCGCCATGCCCGCAAGAAAGACTACGGCCCGAGGTTGAATGCCGAGAAGGAAACCATCCAGCGCCTGCAACGCCGCATCAAGCAGGTGGAAGAGCAAAGCGGCTTGACCGTCAGCGAAATCAAGGAGATCAATCGCCGCATGTCCATGGGCGAAGCCCGTGCCCGGCGCGCGAAGAAGGAGATGGTGGAGGCCAACCTGCGTCTGGTTATTTCCATCGCCAAGAAATACACCAACCGGGGTCTGCAGTTCCTGGACCTCATTCAGGAAGGCAACATAGGCCTGATGAAAGCGGTAGACAAGTTTGAATACCGTCGCGGATACAAGTTCTCCACCTATGCCACCTGGTGGATTCGCCAGGCCATTACCCGTTCTATTGCCGACCAGGCGCGCACCATTCGTATTCCAGTGCATATGATCGAAACCATCAACAAGCTCAATCGCATCTCGCGCCAGATGCTGCAGGAGATGGGTCGCGAGCCCACACCGGAAGAGCTTGGCGAGCGCATGGACATGCCGGAAGACAAGGTAAGGAAGGTGCTCAAGATCGCCAAGGAACCCATTTCCATGGAGACCCCCATCGGCGACGACGAAGACTCCCACCTGGGCGATTTTATCGAGGACAGCACCATTTCCTCGCCGGTGGACTCAGCTACTGGCCAGGGGCTGCAGGAGGCAACCAAGGAAGTGCTGGCCGGCCTCACCGCTCGCGAAGCCAAGGTACTGCGTATGCGATTCGGTATCGACATGAACACCGACCACACCCTTGAGGAAGTGGGCAAGCAATTCGATGTCACCCGTGAGCGCATTCGCCAGATCGAAGCCAAAGCTCTGCGCAAGCTGCGCCATCCCACCCGTTCGGACTACCTGCGCAGCTTCCTCGACGAATAGTTTTCAACGCAGATTCCGTTTCTGCCGCCGGCGCCTGTTAGTGCAGGTGCCGGCGCTGAGACGGGTACGCCGCAAGCCCGGCATTCCCTGCAACGCTCGCAACAGCCAGCGCCCAGATACCTTCAAGGTACCGGCATAAGCTGCTCCCCCTCAGCCAGACCACCCACCACTTCTATCATTCCGCCAGGGACAGCGCGCCCGAGGCGAACAAAACGTCGCACCATCTGCCCGCTCTCTGCCACCCATACCACGTCCAGTTGCCCTACCTGTGCAACCCTGTCCGCCGGTATCAGCAGCCGCTCGATGTTGCCGGCGGGCACCAGCATGCGCGCATACATGCCCGGCAGGAGGCTCTTCTCGCTGGGCAGTACAGCCTTCACCAGAAAGCTGCGTGAACCGGGATCTGCCGCCGGCACAATCTCCTCAATGCTTGCCGCCAGCGTTTTGTCGAGGGCCGGTACGGCCACCTCCAGAGGCTGGCCAATGTCCAGGGATAATGCCAGTTGCTCACGCACCCGGGCCTCAACCCAGAGCGAGAAAGGGTTATACAACGAAAGCAGCTTGCTGCCCGGTGAAGCAGTGTCACC
>JAUIIQ010000070.1 GCA_030431585.1 Gammaproteobacteria bacterium
GCTTGCGCTCCTGTACGTAGGCCACGGCTTCTTCCAGCGCCTGCTGGGCCGTGCCGATGGAACAGGTAGCAATATTGATACGGCCACCGTCCAACCCTTCCATGGCAATAGCGAAGCCCTGCCCCTCTTCACCCAGTCGATTGGCCACGGGTACCCGTACATTGTCGAAGGTCACCATGCGGGTGGGTTGCGCGTTCCACCCCATTTTGTCTTCTTTCTTGCCGTAGGTAATACCCTCGGCATCAGCGGGAATCAGCAACGCAGAAATGCCTTTTGGCCCGGCGGCACCTGTGCGTAACATCACAACCAGCACGTCGGTTTCACCGGCACCTGAAATAAACACTTTGGCGCCGTTTACCACGTATTCGTCACCGTCAAGCACCGCGGCAGTGCGCAGGGAGGCAGCGTCAGAACCGGCGCCGGGTTCGGTCAGGCAGTAGGATGCCAGCTTGCTGCCAATCACCAGGTCTGGGCACCAGGCATCGATCACTGATTGGCCACAGTATTTGCCGATCATGCTGGTGGCCATGTTATGAATAGTGAGAAATGCCGCGGTGGCGGTACACCCCCTGGACAGCTCTTCTACAATCAGGCTGGCGTCCAGGCGGCTCATTCCCAGCCCGCCTGCCGCCTCCGGAGTGTACATGCCCATGAAGCCCAACTCACCGGCCTGGGCAAGCGCGTCCTTGGGGAAGATGGCTTCCTCGTCCCATTTTGCAGCATAGGGCGCCAGTGCCCCCGCAGAAAAGGCGCGGGCGCTTTCTACAAAGGCTTTCTGGTCTTCGTTGAGGGAAAAGTCCAAGTGGCTGTCCTCTTTACTGTCTTTACTGGTTCTTATTGAGATCAGTTCAGGTGTCGCGTTCGGGGAGACGTGCGTCAAACTCCTCCCCGGGCGCGCTTACGCTCAGGTCTACTCGAACTTTGCCATGACTGCGCCAAACAGCTCCTCGTCAGAGGGAATGGTTTTGGTCACCGCCAACGGCCTGGACACCCAGGTTTCGTTAATCAGATCACGCCAGGTGATGTTGTGGTTGATTGAGTTACCACCCCAGGAGCCACAACCCAGTGAAAAGGTCTGGCGCATACCATTCCACACATTACCACTGTTGGACGCTGCCTGTGGCTGGTTGACCATCACTCTTGAGGTGCGCGTGGCATTGGCCAGCTTCATGATGTTGTCATCATTGTAGGAATAGATACCACAGCTGTGGCCCTGCCCCTGGTAGGCCTGGATTTTGTTGGTCAGCTCGATGGCTTCGTCGATATCACGCACTTTGTATAGCGCCATGGTCACCGTGAGTTTCTCGCCGGAGAAGGGATAATCCGGGCCGGCGCCGGTTTCCGGAACGATCAGGAAGGTCTTGCCCTCAGGCAAGTCTATCCCCGCCTGGCCGGTGATGGTCATGGCGTGCTGGGCAACAATCTTGGGGTTGAGGTGCCCGTCCTGCCAAATGACGCTCTGCAGTTTCGCCTTATCCTCGCCTTCTATGACAAACCCACCTTCGTGCTTGAGCTTTTCCAGGAACTCGTCGTACACCGACTCAAACACCAGCACTGAGTTGTCCGAGGAACAGGATGCCGCCAGATCCAGCGTTTTGGAGGTGCGAATCTTGTCTGCCGCCTCGTCCAGGTCAGCGGTGTCGTCAACCGTGATAACGGCATTCCCCACGCCTACGCCCAGGGCCGGGGTCCCGGAGGAATAGGCGGCCGTCACCATGGCCTCACCTCCCGTAGCGAGCACCCGGTCGCATTGGGCCATCAGCTCATTGGTTTTATCCAGAGACGGCACATCAATGCTCTGCACCAGGTCCGCCGGTGCACCACAGCGTTCCAGTGCATCGCGCATGTAGTCACAGATCTTCTTGTTGGTGAGTTTGGCACGCGGGTGCGGGGCAACAATGATCGCATTGCGTCCTTTCACCGCGGATATGGCCTTGATGACCGGCGTGGCTTCCGGGTTGGTGGAGGGCGACAAAGCACCGATCACCCCTACTGGCTTGGCAATCTTGACAATATTGCGTTCCGGCAACTCTTCTATCACGCCCACTGACTTGTCGTTGATGATGTCCAGCAGCGTCGCCCGGGTTTTACGGTGAATCTTGAGGTACTTGCCTTCGTAATTGCCCAGCTGGGTTTCTTCCACGGTGAATCGGGCAATTTCCTCGGAACGATCTTCGCGTGCCACGGAATACACCATAGCCGTAATGAGTTCGTCTACCTGTTCCTGGGTGTAGTCGGCAATCTGCTCTTGCGCTGCGCGAGCGCGCGCAACCATGGCAGCGACCTCCTGGGCAGCATTCATTTGTTCAGACATGGTCTTTCCTCTCGGGATTATTCTTACAGCGCGACATCTTAGCACCGGCCAAAAAACGACCACATTGACGAAGTTGCTATTTTTATGGACTATATTGCTATATTGGCAGGCATCAACGGGAACGCTAAACAGCATGAGCAAACCGTCACAGTGGCCGCTGCCAAACGAAGGGGTACGCTTTCTTACGCCTTCTTTTATGCTGGAAAAACTGGCCAGGCACCCACTCACCAAAGACTGTTACCCCACCGCCATGGGCTACTACCCGGGCGCAAGCGGGCACAGCATGCGGCGCGAGCGGCACGACGATAACCTGCTGTTATATTGCACGGCCGGCAGGGGAAGGCTGCGCACGGGAACATGGCAGGGAGAGGTGTCAGGCGGACAGATAATCCTGTTACCGCAAGGGCTGCCTCATGCCTATGAAGCGGACGCAGATGACCCGTGGACGCTGTACTGGGTACATTTCCAGGGAGCCAGCACAGGCGTCTTCATGCAGTATCTGGGCTATCGAGACGAACAGGTGCTCACAGATGCCGGCGTTTCGCCACTGCTGATAGGCGCCTTTACCAGCCTGCTGGAAGTACGTCGCACCGGGTATTCAACGCGCGCCTTCATTAACGCTGCCAACCACCTGCGCCACCTGCTCACACAAATGTCCATGGAGATAAGTGCCCATGCCGGGCGGCTGCAATCGGGTTTTGAGCTGGACCAGGTACAGGCGTACATGTTGGAACACATAGATCAGCCGATCACCCTGGATAACCTGGCAGCCGTTGCCAACATGTCCAAATACCACTTTTCCAAGCGTTACAAGCAACTAACAGGCTACTCGCCCATCAAGCACTTCCTGAACATGAAGATGGAGCACGCGTGCCGCCTGCTGGATGCCACTGATCTGGGCGTGGGGGAAATCGCCCGGCGGGTCGGCTACGACGATCCCCTGTATTTTTCGCGCCTGTTTCGCAACACCATAGGCAGTTCGCCCCGCGGCTACCGCTCATCCATGCGTAAATAGTCTGGCAGAGGCACATCGCCAGAAAATGGTGCACAATACGGGCAGGTTTGGCCTTTACCCTACGGAGACAATAATGACTCACTACCTGAAAATACTGCTGCCCGCCGCGCTGATTGCCAGCGCCCTGCTGACAAACGCAAGCTTCGCCGAGGGCCCGAGGATCACCTGGGAACTGGACGATGCCCTGAAACAGGTGGACCGCCAGGCGGACGACTTCCAGAGCGCCATGGCGCGTGTGGAAGTGGTGCGCCGCGACCTCAACGGCACGGAACTGAGCCGTGAACAGGGCACCGTGTTCATGGATAGGAAAGGCAAGGTACGCTTCGATACCGACGCGCCGTCGCAACGCAGCTACCTGGTGGAAAAAAGCACTCTGTACATTCATTTCCCTGAGGAACAGCGCGTTGAGGTGTACTCGCTGTCCCGACACAAGGAGCGCATCGAACCGTTCTTTCGACTTGGCTTCACCGACAGCGGCAAAGACCTGAAAGACGACTATCTGCTGACCTCGCTGGGTGAGCGCGACATTGGCGAAAGGCGCACCCTGGGCCTGGAACTCACCCCGGAAAAAGAGAAAACCCGCGCGGTAATGGGCAAAGCCCAATTGTGGATAGACCAGGCGTCGTGGACGCCCGCGCAGCAGGTCCTGACGGCCACCTCCAAAGGGGAGGAAATCACACTGACCTACACCAGCGTTGCACGTAATCTGCAACTCAACCCGGACCTGTTCAAAGCCAAGTGGCCGCGCGGCACCGACAAGCAGAAAATCAAGTAACGCCATGGCCAAAGACTGAGCAAAACGACAATAAAAAGGACCAGCATGAATATCACAAGACTTGGCGCACTGGCGCTTACACCCCTGCTTGTCATTGCCTGCAGTGACAGCAGCGACCGGCCCTCCACCCCTCCTGCTGTCGCCTGCAGCGGCACTGCCGTCACCCCCGAGAGACTGTTCCTGCAACAGTTGGGCAGCGACCGGGTGATCATTAAATGGCGAGGTAACAGGGATGGCGGGGCGGAGGCCAGCGCGGTTTGCTTCGGCACCGACATGTCCTTCCTCAACGAGGACAGCCTCACTACAGCCAGCGTCACCGCCACCGGTCACAGCGAAGCGCTGCTGGAAGGGCTCACCCCGGATACCACCTACTATTACTCGGTAGGTGGCGCCGGTGCGGCAGAGGCCAGACACAGTTTTCGCACTGCACCGGAAACCGGAGAGCTGCCCGCCGACGGTAATATCCGTATCTGGATCGTTGGCGACTCCGGCGTTAACAGCCAGGACAACCAGTACCAGGGCGGCGCCGACCTGGTACGCGATGGCTACCTGGGCTGGCTGGATGAGAATGGCGGCGAGCCCGCCGACCTGTTCCTGATGCTGGGAGACAATGCCTACCCTGAAGGGACTGATGCTGAACACCAGGTAGCGGTATTTGAAACCTACCCCGATCTACTCGCCTCCACCGGCCTCTGGCCTACAATTGGCAACCATGAAATGGGCACAGTGGGCGCGTCCCTCAGCCCGGACCCGGAGAGTTACGCGTCTGTTCTGGGAGGCGAGCCAGACCCGGCGCCCGACAGCCCCATGCCCTACCTCAACATCCACACCCTGCCCACCCAGGGCGAAACGGGGGGCGTTGCCAGCGGCACCGAACAGTACTACAGCTTTGACTACGGCAGCGTACACGTGGTCAGCCTGGATTCGCAGCTGGCTGCCAGAGACCCGTCAAACCGACAGGCCATGTTGCAATGGCTGCAGGATGACCTGGCCGCCAATAGCAGTGACTGGACCATTGTCATTTTTCACCACCCGCCCTATACCAAGGGCAGCCATGACTCGGACAAACCCCTGGGGGGACTGGATCAGCCTATCTTTGATATGCGCGAGCAGTTCACACCAGTGTTTGACGAATATGGCGTGGACGTGGTGTACAGCGGCCATAGCCATATCTACGAACGTTCTTTTTATATCGGGGGGCATACCGGTTTATCCACAAGCTTTGATCCGCAAACACAGGCCGAACTCAATGACGCCGGCCAGCCTGCAAGCGGCCGGGGTGACGAGGAATACAGCCAGATCACGCGAAATGGCACTGACGACAAGGCGGTGTACACCGTTGCAGGCAACGGCGGTAAAGCCACAGACGTGGCGGATAGCTTCCCCCACCCCGCGCACTTTTTCAGTGGCCTGGTGATCGGCTCGGTGGTGGTCGATGCTGCGGCCAGCAGCCTGACCGCCCGCTTCATCGATGACAAGGGCGATGAGCTGGATTCATTCACCATCAATCGCTAGCGGTGTACCACACTTCGCCGGGAAAACCCTGGGCTTGCGCACTGCTTGTTCTGCTAGCGCTCCTTGCGGGCGCTGCAGAAGCAGGGCCGGCTGCAGGCTCCCGCGTGGATATTCTCAGTAAAGAAATCGCTGGCAATCCCGATGATCAGGGGCTTTATCTGCGCCGGGCACTGGCCTGGGCAGATAGCGGCGAGCCGGCTAAAGCTGTGGAAGACGTAGAGTACGCGGCGAAACTGGGGGATCCATTACAGGCCACGCTCGTGCGCGGCATATTGCTCTTTCGACAACAGGCGCTCAGCGCTGCGAAAGCATGTTTTGACGACTACCTGCAACGCTATCCGGAACACACCGGCGCGCTGTCCTACCGAGCACGGCTGTTGAACGATACCGGCGATAAAGGCGCAGCGCTTGCTGACTACCAGCACCTGATTCAGTTGCAGCCGGAACAGGATCCGGGAATCTATGTTGCCACTGCGCAACTGCTTGCGTCGACCAGGCCGGACGAGGGCACACAAGCTGCACTGGCACTACTGGACCAGCGCATTGACGCGGTCGGCGCGATTCCCCAGTTACAGCGGCAGGCGATCAGCCTTGAAAAACAGCGAGGCGACTATGCCGCAGCGCTGCAGCGCCTGTCCACCCTGGATGGCCGCATACGGGCAACGCCGGAGTGGCATGTGGAAGCGGCGGAGCTGTTGCTGGCAAGCAATGACTCCGGGCAAGCACGAGCCCACTTGCTCGTTGCCCAGGAGCAATTACAGCAGCTGCGTGCCACCCCCGCGCGCGCAAAGACCGGGGCGAGAACGCAGCAGTTGCTGGAGCAGATCGATGGCGGAACTTGACCGCTTTCGCGCAACGGAAAGTTCAATATAACCAGAGATGCCACGGTGGCGCGGCATGGAGGAGAAAATCATGGACCTGTTTGACGTGAACTGGATCGCGGTGGTACTCGCTGCACTCGGAGGTTTCGTCGTTGGCGGCCTCTGGTACGGCCCTATCATGGGCAAGCAGTGGATGGGCGCCGTGGGCTTGTCCGAAGAGCAGATCAAAGAAGGCAATATGGGCGCTATCTATGGTGGTGCGTTTGTCTTCAGCCTGCTGGCTTCCTGGACATTGGCGCATACCTTCGCCAGCTACGGCACGGAATTATCATTTTCGGTCAAGGTACTGACTGCCTTTGGCATTGCGCTGGGCTTTATCGTACCCGCGATCGGCACCAATTACCTTTTTTCGCAGAAGAGCAAAGCACTGTTCTTTATCGATGCGGGCTATTGGCTACTGTTTTATATCGCCATGGGTGCGGTGCACGCCTGGCTGGGTTAGCCAAAAAAAAGGGCGGGAAAAACCCGCCCTTCTCGTCAACCGGCATTAACCGGGCATCATTAACCGGGGACAGACCCCAATTTCATACATGGAATTGGGGTCTGTCCCCGATTAATGAAATTGGGGTCTGTCCCCGGTTAATGCCGGTTAGGCAAATCAGCCAAACTGGTTCATGGTGTTGTCTTTACCACCTGCCTTCAGCGCGGCTTCACCGGCGAAGTATTCCTTGTGGTCGTCACCTATGTCAGAACCAGCCATGTTCTGGTGCTTGACGCAGGCGATACCCTGACGGATTTCCTTGCGCTGCACACCGGCAACATAACCCAGCATGCCCGCTTCGCCGAAGTACTCCTTGGCGAGATTGTCGGTAGACAGGGCGGCCGTGTGGTAAGTCGGCAACGTGATCAGGTGATGGAAGATACCGGCTTCGCGCGCCGCGTCCGCCTGGAAGGTGCGAATCCAGTTATCGGCTTCTATGGCGAGGTCAGTGGTGTCGTAATCCACACTCATCAGCTTGTCACGGTCGTAGGCTGATACATCCTTGCCTTCTTCACTCCAGGCATCAAATACCTGCTGACGGAAGTTCAGCGTCCAGTTGAAGGACGGGCTGTTGTTGTAAACCAGCTTGGCATTGGGTACCACTTCGCGGATGCGCCTTACCATGCCACCGATCTGGCCGATATGCGGCTTCTCGGTTTCAATCCACAGCAGGTCGGCACCGTTTTGCAGGGACGTAATGCTGTCCAGCACGCAGCGGTCTTCACCTGTGCCCTTGCGGAACTGGTACAGGTTTGAGGGCAGGCGCTTGGGGCGTACCAGCTTACCGTGATGATTGATGATCACGTCGCCGTGGTTCATCTTGCCCGGCTCCACCTCTTCAACATCGAGGAAGCTGTTGTACTGGTCGCCCAGGTCGCCGGCCTCGTGCGTTACAGCGATCTGCTTGGTCAGGCCTGCGCCCAGAGAGTCGGTGCGGGCGACGATGACGCCGTCATCAACACCCAGCTCCAGGAAGGCATAGCGGACAGCGCGTATCTTGGCCAGGAAATCTTCATGAGGGACGGTTACCTTACCATCCTGGTGACCACACTGCTTCTCATCAGACACCTGGTTCTCCAGCTGAATTGCGCAGGCACCGGCTTCAATCATCTTCTTGGCCAGAAGATAGGTTGCCTCAGCGTTACCAAAGCCGGCATCGATGTCAGCGATGATGGGCACCACGTGTGTCTGGAAGTTATCGATCTGGTTCTGAATTTCCTTCGCCTTGACCTCGTCGCCCGCTTCACGCGCGGCGTCCAGATCGCGGAACAAACCGCCCAGCTCCCGCGCGTCAGCCTGACGCAGGAACGTGTACAGCTCTTCGATAAGGCCGGGGACGGTGGTTTTTTCATGCATGGACTGGTCTGGCAGCGGGCCGAACTCTGAGCGCAGGGCGGCAATCATCCAGCCGGACAGGTACAGGTACTTCTTGCGGGTGTCGCCAAAATGCTTCTTGATGGCGATCAGCTTTTGCTGACCAATGAAGCCATGCCAGCAGCCCAGAGACTGTGTGTACTGGCTGCTGTCCGCGTCATACTCGGCCATGTCCTGGCGCATGACACCGGCAGTATAACGGGCGATATCCAGGCCTGTTTTGAAACGGTTCTGCAGACGCATACGCGCCGCATATTCGGGGCTGATAGCATCCCATGCGCTGCCGTTTTTCTCGCGCAGTTGGGCGATATCGGAGATGTCATTCTGGTATGTGGACATGATCCTACCTCTGGATAGTTGGGGACAAAATTGGCGGGTCACGCACGGTCACCCGGTCAGTGAGGCGAATAGTAGTCCCGAGGTAGGCATAAATGAAATAAATGGTAAGGATTTTTGCTATTCACGGAGAGAATGGACCAGGATTTCAGCAGAACCACCCCACCCGGCCCATGAGCAAACCCTCAAGACGCCAGTAAAGCCGCCTTGATGTCCCGTTTGAGTATCTTGTTGGTCGCATTCCGCGGCAGTGGTTCCTCGGCAAAGAAGACCCGGGAAGGCACTTTGTAGCCCGCAAGGTGGCTGCGGGCGTACTCGACAAGCTCTTCCTCCGAGAGCGACGCACCAGCGTGCAGATGCGCTACCACCGCCACCTCCTCTCCCAGCCGTTCATGGGGCAGTCCGATTGCCACAACTTCCTTTATTGCAGGGTGCTCCAGCAACTGGTTCTCTATTTCAATCGGGTAAATGTTCTCGCCGCCGCGAATAATCATGTCTTTCGCACGGTCTGCGAGGTAGAGGAAGCCCTCTTCATCAACATAGCCTATGTCGCCCGTTTTCAGCCAACCATCACGAAACTCGGCGGCATTGGCTTCAGGGCGATTCCAGTACTCACGGATATTGGCAGGACTTCGCAGCCAGATCTCACCTGTCTCGCCCTGCGGCAACTCATCCCCCTGTTCATCGCATATACGCAAATCCACAATGGGGTGGGGGAAGCCGGCGGTGCCCGCGCGTTCCTGAAAGGCTTTGCCGGTGAGGGAGGCACCCTGGGCGTTGGTTTCCGTCATGCCATAGCCAGTACCGCTGAAATTGGTTGGCACCTTCTCACGCAATAATGCACCCACTCGAGGCGGCGTAGCAGCGCCTCCTATGCCAACGGAGAACAGGCTGCTGGTATCGGTTTTCTCGAAGTCATCGCTCTCCAGAAGGTCCAGCACCATGGCGGGCGCTGCTGCAATGCCTGTGACCCGCTCTTCCTCTATATAGCGCAGGGCCCTCTCTACGTCCCACTTGTACATCATCACAATGCGGCGACCGCCGCGCAGGTTTGCGAGAAACTGGGCGTGACAACCACTGACATGAAATAGCGGCACAGCCAACAGGGACGTGGGTTCGTTCCCGGCTTCAAGCATCCTGGTGATCAACTCACCGTTGGTCATAGCCGCCGCGATCGCGGCACACTCCATGTTGTAGATTGCCTGGCAAACCGCCCGGTGAGTCGACACCGCACCCTTGGGTTTGCCGCTGGTGCCGGAGGTATACATGATCAAGGCCGTGTCATCGCCATCGATCGCTACCTGTTCGGGCCGCTTACCGCTATACCCTGCGACAAAACTGGCCAGGTTGTCAGCGTGATTGCTATCTGCAGGGCGGGCCAGCAGCATGCGAATGCCCTGCTGTGCCATGCGCTGCGCAACACCGTCATAGCGCTGTTGGTCACAAATAACCAACCGCGCCTGCGCGTCTTCAACGGTGTAGGCGATTTCGTCGGGCCGTCCCCAACTGTTTACCGGTACCACCACGGCACCTATTGATACGCAGGCAATAAAGGCAGACATCCACTCCGGATAATTTCGCATGGCCAGGGCCACCCTGTCGCCTTTGGTGATACCCGCTGCCTGCAGCGCGGCAGCGAGGGCATCTGCCTCATCCATCAGCTGATTGAAGCTGCGCCTCTCGCCTTCGTAAATAAGGAATTCGCGATCCCCGTGATTGCGGGCCACGCCCAGCGCTTCTGCCAGGTTCGCCGGCGCAGAGCTATAGCTGCGGGTTCCATCAGCAGCGGTGACAATTTCATAGGGGGCTCCCTCTGCGGTGAGTTGCGCTATGGCGGTGTCAAATTCCTGTTTCAGCCCGGTCATGCATGCCTTCCTTCACGTGGTAACAATGGTTACAGTCTAGTTTGCCTTCGCCGATTCGGCATCGGCAAATTTTTGCAAAACGAAAGGCATGATTTTGCACCAAAGCGCCAGGCTGCCCAACTGCCGCCTAAGCTTGCAATCGTTGCAGTTCAGGAGTTCATCCCATGGCCGAAACAATCCCGCTGCGCTTCGCACAATCACTGCTGCGCATCGCACCCATGCAAGGAGAGGCACTGAGAGCAGAGCTAAAATCACTCAACTTGCCCCTGGTGTTACTGGAGAACAGGGCCGTGCCCGATGCCAGCATTTCCGTGGAGGACTATGGCCGGCTGTTCATCCATCTGGTGCACCGTATTCAGGACACATTGGGTGACACCGTCGCATCGCCAGAGGACACGCGCAGTTTCAGCGCCTACAGGATGATGTTTCAGGCAATGCTGCATTCACGCGACCTCGGACAGGCGCTGCAGCGCGCGGCACTGTACTTCCGCCGTTTGCAATCTGAGGGAGAGAGTTTCGAACTGATGGAATCCGGGGAAGCAGTCACGTGCTGCTTTATCTTCAACACAGAGAATTCCCGTTCACTCAGTTCGCCGGAGAATTTCAACATGGAGCAGCTACACTGGCTGCCGGGCGTGACCGGGCGCATTCTGTCCATGGCCATGTGGCATCGGGTCTGCTGCTGGTTTATTGGCACTCATATCGATATTGACTGCATCGAGATGACGCAGTCTGCAGACGAAGGAAAGGACTATCAGGATATATTCGGCAGGCCAATCCAGTTTGGGGCCACGCGCGACGCCTTCAGCTTCAACCGCCGCTTTCTCTCTTTTCCTGTGGTGCAGAGCGAGGCCTCACTGGAAAACATGCTCAGAACCTACCCTGCCGAGCTGTTCCGCATCAAGACGGCGGAACCCAGTATTGCCCAGCGTATCCGCAATTTGATCGGCCAGGATTTCCAACGCGCTTTGCCGGGGCTACAGGAGATGGCAGACAGACTGCATATGACCACCCCTACCCTGCACCGACGGCTGCGCGAAGAGGGCACTTCATACCAGCAGCTAAAGGACGAATGCCGCCGCGACGCCGCGATAGCCTACCTCACCAGTGACAACTATACGGCGGCCGAGCTCTCCGAAATGATGGGTTTTTCAGACAGCAGCACCTTTCATCGCGCGTTCAAGAAATGGACTGGCATGACGCCACAGGATTATCGCTCCAGGCACCGCTAGGCGAGTACTTCTGCCAGAAAGTTCTGCAGTGACTGCCAGGATCGCCGGTCCGCGCTTGCGTTATACACTGCGCCCCTTTCGGGGTCATTGGCCGCGGGATTGGTAAAGGCATGCACAGTGCCGCCATAGGCATGTATCTGCCAGTCTGCACCCGCAGCGGTCATTTCATCCGCCAGCGCCAGCAGGCTGTCGGGCGTGACCATCGGGTCGTCGTAACCGTGCAGGCACAATACCCTCGCCTGTATGGAGGGCTCGGGGAGGTTGTCGGCAGGCGTGAACAAGCCATGTATGCTCACCACACCACACAGCTGTGCACCGCTGCGAGCGAGATCGAGCACAGCGAGGCCGCCGAAGCAGTAACCGATTGCGGCAATACGGCTTGCGTCGACTTCCGGTAAGGCCGCAGCGGCGTCCACTCCCGCGGTCATCCGCGCCTGCAGTTGCGCGCGGTCAGCCAGCAGGGGCGCCATCAACCCTGCATTCTCCTCCGGGCCACTGCCCTGGCGCCCTCCGCCGTACAGGTCCAGCGCCAGGGCCGCGTAACCGGCGCGAGCCAGGCGTTCAGCTTTTTCCTGCTCGAATCCACCGCGCCCTGCCCAGGTGGGCGCAATCAGCACGGCCGGGCGAGGCTCGGACACGGCTGCATCGCAGGCAAAAAAGCCTTCATAGGTTTCACCCGCCAACTGGTATTGCACTACACGTGTATCGATAGCCATAAATCGTTCTCTCCTGGTTGGGACTGACGCCCCGAAGTATGCCACAGCGGGGTGTGCTTACCGCTGCAAAATTCTGCACCTGTGCTTTGCAAAAAGCGGCAATTGTCGAATCGGCCCCAGAGTCTAGACTGCTATCAGCCCTAACAACACATGCAGGAGCATAACAATGGCATATTTCATTACTGGTGGTACGGGATTTATCGGACGGTTCTTCATCGACAACCTGAAACAGCGGGAGGGGGATATCTATGTCCTTACGCGCAAGGGCTCTGAGAAAAAGTTCGAAAACCTGCAGGAACGAATGGGTGATCAGGCAGATCGGCTGATCCCGGTCAACGGCGATCTCCGCCAGCCGCTGCTGGGCCTGGATGAAGCCACTGTGGCAGACATCAAAGGCAATGTTCGTCACTTCTGTCACTTCGCCGCCATCTACGACCTGAAAGCCTCTGCGGAGTCGCAGATAGCCACCAACATCGAGGGCACGCGCAACGCAGTGCAGCTGGCCGAAGCGCTGGATGCGGGCTGCTTCCAACACGTCAGCTCTATCGCCGCGGGCGGGATGTATGAGGGCACGTGGCGCGAGGATATGTTCGAGGAAGCCGAGAACATGGACCACCCTTACTTCGCCACCAAACATGACTCAGAAGGCATCGTGCGCAGGGAATGCGAGATACCCTGGCGCGTGTACCGCCCGGGTATGGTGGTGGGGCACTCCAAGACCGGTGAAATCGATAAGATCGATGGCGCCTATTACTTTTTCAAGAGCCTGCAGAAAATCCGCAATGTGCTGCCACCCTGGTTTCCGTTGATCGGCATTGAGGGCGGCAAGTTCAACGTGGTACCCGTGGACTATGTCGTGGATGCCATGGATCACATTGTTCACCAGGATGACCTGGACGGCCGCGCCTTTCACCTGACTGACCCCGAGCACCACAGCATGGGCAACATGCTGAATATTTTTGCCGATGCCGGTCATGCACCAAAATTCAGTATGCGCCTGGATACGCGCATGTTCGGCTTTATCCCACGCGTCGTGCGTGAAACTCTGGCCAACCTGCCCCCGGTAAAACGTGTCATCAACACCTTGCTGGCGGACATGGGGCTGCCCGATTCGGTGGTGATGTTCACCAACTATCCCACGCGCTACGACAATCGTGATACCGAGCGCGCACTGAAAGGTAGCGGCATCAAATGCCCTGACTTGCGTGACTATGCGCCCACTGTCTGGGACTACTGGGAGCGCAACCTGGACCCGGACCTCTTCGTGGACCACTCCCTGGAGGGTAACGTTGGGGGCAAGATCGTGCTGATAACCGGCGCATCCTCCGGTATAGGCAAGAACTCGGCCGTAAGACTGGCGGAAGCCGGCGCTCACGTGCTGCTGGTAGCCCGCTCTGCCGACAAGCTGGAAGAGACGGCCACTGAGATCGCCGCTCTAGGGGGACTCGCCACCATCTACCAGGCGGACGTATCCAACCTGGAGGACTGCGACAGGCTGGCCCAGGACGTGCTGGCGAAACACGGCCACGTCGACATCCTTATCAACAACGCTGGTCGCTCTATCCGCCGCTCTCTGGAGTTGTCCTACGACCGCTTCCACGACTTCGAGCGCACGATGCAGGTGAACTACTTTGGCGCCATTCGCCTGACCCTGGCTTTGCTGCCCTCGATGAGTGCGCGCAAACAGGGGCACGTGATCAACATGTCTTCCATTGCGGCACTTACTCCCAGCCCGCGCTTCTCTGCGTATGTCGCCTCAAAATCCGCGCTGGATGCCTGGACCAGAGCTGCTGCAGTGGAGTTTTCCGACCTCAATGTACGCTTTACCACCATCAACATGCCGCTGGTGAGGACCCCGATGATTGAAGCCACAACTGTCTACAACTCCATGCCGGTGCTGACGCCTGATGAGGCAACAGACATGGTGGTGGAAGCTGTCATCAAGAAACCCAAGCGCATTGCTACTAACATGGGCATCTTCCTGCAGGTGCAGAACGCGCTCGCGCCACGTGTATCAGAGGTAGTGATGAACATCGTCTTCCGCATGTTCAATGATTCTGCTGCCGCTCGCGGTGACAAAAAGAAGGAAGAGGTACAGGTATCGAACGAGCAGGTGGCCCTGGCCGCACTGATGAAAGGCGTCCATTTCTAGGCGCCGCTGCATCACCAGGCCCCGGCTTTAACCGGGGCTTTTTTTGGTTCTTCGCAGATTACCTGGATTGCTTGGTGGATAGACACTTTCCAGCTGAGCGGCCACTGCAATCGTGGTATACCCCCGAGCGGTCGAACCCCCTTTGACTCCCTTTCGGGGGTATACCACGATTGCAGTGGCCTTCTTCCATTTCGACATCACTATCCACTACCTATACTCCCTGTGACGCGCCGAAGCCGTCGCTGAAGTGCCTGCACCGCCCGTCTGGTACACGCGCCCCGCTGGGGTGCCCTCCGTCGGTCGCGAACCGGAAAAGCGCCGTTTCGCTCCCTCCCTAGGCGCGCACTTGCGACGAACGGTTCAGCCGCTTCACCGAC
>JAUIIQ010000303.1 GCA_030431585.1 Gammaproteobacteria bacterium
ATCGCGGCGTTTGCTGGCATTGCCTATCTCATGATTGATGCGTTTTATGGCCGCTTGCAAGGCCTGCAACTCGGCACGGGCCTTTTCTTCATCGGACTGTGCCTGTGTGACCGGAGCCAGTGCTGCGCTGCCGAGCAATAACAGCAGGAGAAGCAGTATTGAGCCTGCAGACTCACGCATTGCTGGCCATACTGCGCGCTTCAGGAGGCATCGCCGGCCAGGTTGTGGCCGGTCATCTCCGTTGGCTGGGGCAGGCCCATCAGGTGCAGCAGAGTGGGGGCGATGTCGGCGAGAATACCGCCCTTTGGGTCCAGGGCCAGCTGCCGTTCCCCTATGTACACCAGCGGTACTTTCTCCGTGGTGTGTTGGGTGTGATGCTGGCCGGAGTCATAGTCCATCATCTGTTCACAGTTTCCGTGGTCGGCAGTAACCAGCGCCTGGCCGCCGACCTCAAGCAGCGCTTCCTCAACGCGCCCCAGGCAGGTGTCCAGTGCCTGCACGGCCTGTACCGCTGCGGCGAAGTCACCGGTGTGACCGACCATATCGCCGTTGGCATAGTTACAGACAATGAGATCGTACTTGCCCGAACGTATAGCCGCTACCAGCTTGTCGGTGACCTCCGGTGCACTCATCTCCGGTTTCAGGTCATAGGTTGCTACATCGGGTGAAGGGATCAGCTCCCTGTCCTCGCCGGGAAAGGTCTCCTCACGGCCGCCGCTGAAAAAGAAGGTGACATGGGCGTACTTCTCGGTCTCGGCGATGCGCAGTTGCGTCAGCCCCTGCTGGGCAACATAGTCACCCAGCACGTTCTGCAGCGATTCGGGGGGAAAAGCGCAACTGGCGTTGATATCGGCTGCATATTCGGTGGTGGTGACAAAATCCGACAACCGGGGGCGAACCTGGCGCTTGAAGCCGTCGAAGTCATCATCCACGAATGCCCGGGTTAATTGTCGTGCCCGGTCAGAACGAAAATTCATGAACAGCACGCTGTCACCATCGGCAACCACCGCGGGCGAATCCCCCGGTGCGAAGATTGAGGTGGGCAGAACGAATTCGTCGTTCTCATCTCGCGCGTAGGCCGCTTTCAGGGCGTCGCTGGCGGACTCGGCCTGGAAAGCTCCATCGCCCTCAGTGAGCAGGCGGTACGCAGGCTCTATCCTGTCCCAGCGATTATCCCGGTCCATGGCGTAGTAGCGCCCGGTTATGCTGGCCACGCGGCCGCACGCCAGTTCCCTGAACAGTGCTTCGGCTTTCTGTAGCGAGGGGCCGGCGCTGCGTGGCGGTGTGTCTCTCCCGTCCAGAAAAGCATGCAGGTAAACCCGGCTGGCACCGCGTTTGGCAGCCAGCCGCACGGCCGCGAAAATCTGTTCTTCGTGGCTGTGCACACCGCCGGGCGACAGCAGACCGAACAGGTGTACCGCACCGTCTGCGGCAACCGCCTTGTCGATGGCGCCGGTAAAGGCCGGGTTCTGGTCGAAGCTGCCGTCGGCGATGGCCTGGTCGATGCGGGTTATGTTCTGAAAGATGACACGCCCGGAGCCCAGGCTCATATGCCCCACTTCTGAATTGCCCATCTGGCCTGCCGGCAGGCCCACGTCCAGCCCAGAGCCTGATACCAGTGTGTGAGGCGCATCGCGCCATAGCCTGTCCCAAACCGGGGTGGTGGCGTTGGCAATGGCGTTGTCCTGGGTCTCTTCACGGTAACCCCAGCCATCGAGGATGATGAGTGCGGTGGGTCGTTTGGGGCTGTTACTCATTGGGTTTCCAGTTTCAGGGCTGCGTAGTAGAGGGCGGCATTTTACCCTGTCTCGCGGCCCCGTGCATGGCCGGCCGCGAAAGCTGTCGAGGCCATGGGCGGTGCGGCTTTCGGGGCTGGTTGCACGCCCCTTGAGGCTGTATACTTGCCAGCTTTTGGCGCCGACCTCGAAGAGAAAGAGCGAGGCATTGCGCGAAACATCCCGGCGGCCCTGCCGCCATGAGACCGACAATACCATGGCCCTATTTCTTGAATTCCTCGCCCAGCAGTGGCTTCTGGCGACTGCATTGCTTGCGGTGGCAGTGATGCTGTTTATGCACGAGACCCGTAAATCGGGTACCTCGCTGAGCCCGCAGCAGGCCATTAACCTGGTTAATGCGCAGGAAGGGGTGTTTGTAGACATGCGCGATACAGCAGACTTCAGAGCGGGGCATATTGCCGACGCCATGCATGTGCCCAGCAGCAAGCTGTTGGCCAATACCGGCTTGCTGGAGAACTATCGCGATAAACCGATCGTGCTGGTGTGCAAGATGGGCCAGTCAGCAGGTGCCGTGGGCAAGAAGCTGAATGCAGACGGCTATGCCAACGTGAATATCATGCGCGGTGGAATGATGGAGTGGAACAGCCTGCAGCTTCCGGTAGTGAGCAACGGTTGATGCCGGTAGATGTTGCTGTGCTGATGTACTCCACCCGCTTCTGTCCATATTGTATGCGGGCCCGGGCTTTGCTCGATGGCAAGAACGTGAACTATCGCGACATCGGTGTTGATTCGCATCCGGAACTGCGACGCGAGATGATGCAGAAAAGTTGCCGACGCACGGTGCCGCAGATCTGGATTGGCGAGCGCCATATTGGCGGCTACGACGACCTCGCCCGCCTCGAGCACAGCGGCGAGCTGGACAAATTACTCAAACAGGTGTCTTGAACGACACTGCTCTATTCAATAACAGGGGAGGACGGCACGATGGCCGACGAACAGGTACAACAGCAATTCGCGAT
>JAUIIQ010000071.1 GCA_030431585.1 Gammaproteobacteria bacterium
GGCGGTTGAGCTGCAAGGCCAGGGCCCTGCCGATGCCAGAGCCCGCGCCAGTGATAACGGCGCACCTGCCGCTGGAGTATGTCATGTCGATGCCTTGATGTTCTTATCGAGCCAGCTTGCCCACCCTCTGGTCGGCCCGCGTTATGGTAATGCCAGCCTAACGGTTTATCACGTTTTTTGACAGCAGGTCGGCCCGCACAAGGCTCATGGTGTCGTTAAATCAGGGGCTGGGCCCTTAAGCTGCCCCGGTCTTCGATGCGTGGCTGTTCAGCAATGGAGCAGGGCGAGAGGGTAAACTAACTGGACAGCGATAGCCCATTCACCTAAAATCTCCCGCCAGATTTCACATGCCTGCAACGCGCAGCGGGCACCGTGTATTCCTGTGAAAACCAGAGCCGATTTATGCGACAAGGCGAGATGTGAATAACCATCTCGCCTTTTTGTGAGCGCCCGGTTGGGTCGCAGAAAATGGCCGGTTGCGCTACTTTGACGGAGGTTCCTGCTTGTCCAGTCCCGCCATATTGGTCCTTGAAGATGGTAGTATTTTCAAGGGCTTAGCGATAGGCGCCAGCGGAACCTCCGTTGGTGAAGTCGTCTTCAATACCGCCATGAGTGGTTATCAGGAAATTCTCACAGACCCCTCATACGCCCGCCAGATCGTTACCCTCACCTATCCCCACATAGGCAATACCGGCACCAATTCCGAAGACGAAGAGTCTACAGGTATTCACGCTACCGGGCTGGTTATCCGGGATTTGCCACTGTTGGCCAGTAACTACCGCAAGGAGCAGACCCTTTCCGAATACCTGCGCAGCCATAACATTGTCGGGATCGCTGATATTGATACGCGGCGGCTTACCCGTATTCTTCGCGAGAAAGGCGCCCAGAATGGTTGCCTGATGGCCGGGGAGGATATCGACGATTCCCGGGCTCTGCAGCTAGCCAGGGAGTTTGCTGGCCTAAAGGGTATGGACCTGGCCAGGGAAGTAACTGTTGCACAGAGCTACACGTGGACAGAGGGCAGTTGGGAGTGGGACAAGGGGCATGCTCAGCACGCTGCGCAGGATTTGCCGCTGCATGTAGTCGCGTACGACTTCGGCGTAAAACGCAATATCCTGCGCATGTTGGTTGATCGTGGCTGCAGGCTCACAGTGGTACCGGCGCAAACTCCCGCTGCTGATGTCCTCGCGATGAACCCCGATGGCATTTTTCTTTCCAACGGGCCAGGTGACCCTGAGCCCTGTACTTATGCTGTTGATGCTATCCGTGCCATTCTCGAGACGGATATTCCTGTCTTTGGGATCTGTCTCGGCCATCAGCTTCTGGCTCTGGCTTCTGGCGCGCGCACTGTGAAAATGAAGTTTGGCCATCATGGCGCCAATCATCCGGTGCAGAACCTGGAAGATGGAACGGTGCTGATCACCAGCCAGAACCACGGCTTTGCCGCCGATGAGGCAACCCTGCCGGATAACCTGAGAGTGACGCACAAGTCATTGTTTGATGGCAGTCTTCAGGGCATTCATCGGACGGACAAGCCCGCTTTCAGCTTTCAGGGGCACCCTGAAGCGAGCCCGGGCCCTCACGATGCGGCGCCATTGTTTGATCATTTCATCGAGCTCATCGAAGCCCGGCGAAATGCCGCTGCAACAGGACAATAGAACGCCATGCCCAAGAGAACTGACATTCAAAGCATCCTGATTCTCGGCGCCGGTCCCATTGTCATTGGGCAGGCCTGCGAATTCGACTACTCCGGTGCCCAGGCCTGCAAGGCGCTGCGCGAAGAGGGGTATCGGGTCATTCTGGTGAATTCCAACCCCGCCACCATTATGACCGACCCGTCTATGGCCGACGCCACGTACATAGAACCGATAGAGTGGCGCACGGTGGAACGCATCATTGCCGATGAGAAGCCCGACGCCCTGCTGCCAACCATGGGTGGCCAGACCGCGCTCAACTGTGCCCTGGACCTGGCGCGTGAAGGCGTGCTGGAAAAGCACGGTGTAGAAATGATTGGCGCGACCAAAGAGGCCATTGACAAGGCAGAAGACAGGCAGCTGTTTGATCAGGCGATGAAACGAATAGGCCTGGAAACACCGCGCGCCTCGACCGCGCACAGTATGGAAGAAGCCTTCCAGGTCCTCGACAGTATTGGCTTTCCCTGCATTATTCGACCCTCTTTCACCATGGGTGGCTCAGGCGGCGGTATTGCCTACAACCGCAAGGAATTCGAGGAAATCTGTACCCGCGGGCTGGATCTCTCGCCGACCAAGGAACTGTTGATCGACGAGTCACTGATCGGCTGGAAAGAGTTTGAGATGGAGGTCGTGCGCGACAAGAACGATAACTGCATCATCGTCTGTGCTATCGAAAACTTCGATGCCATGGGCGTGCACACCGGTGACTCCATCACCGTTGCCCCGGCGCAGACTCTTACCGACAAGGAATACCAGATCATGCGCAACGCCTCTCTGGCAGTGCTGCGTGAGATCGGCGTTGAAACCGGTGGTTCCAATGTGCAGTTTGGCCAGGATCCGAAAACGGGCCGCATGGTGATAATCGAGATGAACCCGAGGGTGTCCCGTTCCTCGGCACTGGCTTCCAAGGCCACGGGCTTTCCCATTGCCAAGGTAGCGGCAAAACTGGCTATCGGGTACACACTGGACGAACTGCAGAACGATATTACCGGCGGCGCCACTCCTGCGTCCTTTGAACCGGCGATAGATTATGTTGTCACCAAGATTCCGCGCTTTGCCTTCGAGAAGTTCAGTGGCGCTGATGCGCGTCTTACCACCCAGATGAAGTCAGTGGGCGAGGTGATGGCCATCGGTCGTACTTTCCAGGAGTCGCTGCAGAAGGCCCTGCGCGGCCTTGAAGTCGGATCAGCCGGTTTTGAACACCAGATTGACGTGGACGACCCGGACCTGCGGGACGAGTTGATCTCCGAGCTGGTAAACCCCGGCGCTGAGCGGATCTGGTTTATTGCCGATGCTTTCCGCGCCGGCATGAGTGTCGATGAAGTGTATAAGCTGTCGGGTGTCGATCCCTGGTTCCTGGTGCAGATCGAAGACATCGTGAACACCGAGAACAGCCTGAAGCATGTGGATCTCCACGATATTGATGCTGACCAGATGTTCCGCTTGAAACGCAAGGGCTTTTCTGACGAGAGGATGGCGGTACTGCTGGCGAGCACGGAGGATGCAGTGCGTGCGCATCGTCATGCGCTGGGCATTCGACCGGTTTACAAACGTGTTGACACCTGCGCCGCCGAATTTGCCTCGGCTACGGCCTATATGTATTCAACCTATGAGGAAGAGTGCGAGGCTGCGCCCTCAGACCGCGAAAAAATTCTGGTGATAGGGGGCGGCCCCAATCGCATTGGCCAGGGGATCGAGTTCGATTATTGCTGTGTACACGCTGTGCTGGCGATGCGCGAGGATGGGTATGAGACCATCATGGTTAACTGCAACCCGGAGACGGTTTCCACGGATTATGATACGTCCGACCGTCTCTACTTCGAGCCGGTTACGTTGGAAGATGTGCTGGCCATCGTTGACCTGGAAAAACCCAAGGGCGTCATTGTGCAGTTTGGCGGCCAGACGCCGCTCAAGCTCGCCCGCTCGCTGGAGGCCGCCGGCGTGCCTATTATCGGCACCTCGCCCGATGCGATTGATCGCGCTGAGGATCGTGAGCGTTTCCAGCACATGATCCAGAAACTGAACCTCAAGCAGCCCGCCAATACGACCGTGCGCAGCACCGGGGAGGCGGTGGAGGCCGCGTCCAGAATAGGCTACCCGCTGGTGGTGCGGCCCTCGTATGTGCTGGGCGGCCGGGCGATGGAAATTGTCTACCGTGAAGAAGACCTGCTGCGCTATATGACCCACGCCGTGCAGGCGTCCGATGACGCTCCGGTGTTGCTGGACAGTTTCCTCTCTGCGGCCGTAGAGGTGGATATTGACGCTGTATCCGATGGCGAGGAAGTGGTCATAGGCGCCATCATGCAGCATATCGAGCAGGCCGGTGTGCACTCCGGCGATTCCGCCTGTTCCCTGCCGCCATACAGCCTCGATGCTGCAGTGCAGGACCAGATGCGCGAGCAAGTGAAGCAGATGGCCCTGGAGTTGGGCGTGCGCGGCTTGATGAACGTGCAACTGGCCTGGCAGGACAACGAAATTTACGTCATTGAAGTGAATCCGCGTGCCTCGCGCACGGTGCCGTTTGTCTCCAAATGTATAGGGCGCTCACTGGCCCAGGTGGCGGCTCGCTGCATGGCGGGGCAGAGCCTCGCGTCACAGGGCTTCACCAGGGAGATCGTGCCCCCTTACTTTAGTGTGAAGGAGGCCGTGCTGCCGTTTAACAAGTTCCCGGGAGTCGACCCGATACTCGGCCCGGAAATGCGCTCCACCGGTGAAGTCATGGGTGTGGGCGACAGCTTTGCCACCGCCTTTGCCAAGGCACAGCTTGGTGGAGGTTCAGCGCCGCCCAGTTCTGGCACCGTGTTGATGAGCGTGCGCGATGTAGACAAGCCCGGTGCGGTGAAAGTGGCGCAGGACCTGGTGTCCATGGGCTTCAAGCTGGCGGCTACCGGCGGCACCGCCAACGCCCTGGAAGCGGCTGGTCTGGAAGTGCGTCGTGTGAACAAGGTACTGGAGGGGCGGCCTCACATTGTCGACATGATCAAGAACGACGAGGCGGATATTATTATCAACACCACGGAGGGGCGCAGGGCTATTGAAGACTCGGCCCCCATTCGTGCCAGCGCCGAGGCACATCGGGCGTTTTACACCACTACCCTGGCGGCGGCCGAGGCAATCACCCTGTCTCTGCAGCAGGAAGGCGATAAAAAAGTACGCAGGTTGCAGGACCTGCACGGGAGCATCAGTGCATGAATAAGGTCCCCATGACAGTAGCGGGGGAAGCAGCCCTGCGAGAAGAGCTGGAGCATCTAAAAAAAGTAGAGCGTCCGCGCATCAGCGCTGCTATTGCCGATGCGCGAGAGCACGGCGACCTGAAGGAGAATGCCGAGTACCACGCGGCACGCGAGCAACAGAGTTTTGCCGAAGGGCGAATCATGGAGATAGAGGGTAAGCTCGCAGGCGCCCAGGTGATCGACGTCACGCAGATTGCCAAGACGGGCAAGGTGATTTTTGGCACGACCGTGGACCTCATCAATATCGATAGTGACGAAACCGTCACCTACCGAATCGTGGGTGAAGACGAGGCAGATGTGAAAAACAACCTGATCTCTGTGGGGTCGCCCATCGCCAGGGCGCTGATTGGCAAGGAAGAAGGTGACGTTGTGGTGGTGCGAGCCCCGGGCGGTGAAATCGAGTATGAGATAGACCAGGTTCATCACATCTAGCCGGAATCCAGTAGAGCGGCGGCTGTTGAGTCGCTATTTAATGCAAATCGTTCTCATTAATGCTATATTCGCGCGCTTGATCTGACCCTCTATGGACGCTTGCAAGCCGTGAATCCTACCTTGTGGTCCCTCAAAGCCGGGGACCGATGTGAAATACGGGGCTATGACGATGCCCTGGCCGAAAAATACCGCATACGGCTGATGGAATTCGGTTTCCACGTAGGCGAATGCGTCACCTGCCTGCAGTCTCCCGCGTTTGGCGCACCCAAGGTTTACCAGGTGAGTAATACGATTTATTCACTTGACGATGAAGTCGCGACACACGTGTTTGTCAGCAGGGAAGCGTGTGATGACTAAAATCATCCTGATCGGCAGTCCAAACTCGGGCAAAAGCCTGTTGTTCAACAGGCTTACCGGTTTATCTCACAAGGTAGCGAACTTCCCCGGTATTACCGTTGACGTAGGCACAGGCAAGCTGCAGGCGCTGCCGCACAAACAGCTCATCGACTTCCCCGGTACCTATTCCTTACAGGCTATTTCCGCTGAGGAAGAAGTGGCGGTGGATTATTTCGAGCACGCCCTGGCCGACCCGGAAGTGGAGCAGGTGCTATGCCTGATAGACGCTACCCGGCTGGAAAAGAGCCTGTACTTCACCCTGCAGGTCATTCGCGACTGTGAACGTCACGGTAAAAAAGTTCTCGTGCTCGCCAATATGATCGATGTGTATGACAAGTACGACCTGGAGTTTGACGTGGAGGGTTTGTCGAAGGCCCTGCATACCCCTGTGTTGCCTTTGTCCGGCCGCACCGGGAAAGGGGTTGATGAGTTGATCGCTGAATTGGCGAAGCCGCTGCCGGAGCAGCGCCAGTCGCGCAGTCACCTCACTGATACCGCTGATGCCATTCTGCGCGGGGAAGCCCATGCTCTGGCTCACCGCTACGGACCCAAGGGCGACATCCTGGTGCGTACCCAGACAAGGCTGGACAGTTTTTTCCTGCACTCGCTGACCGGTGGGGTGTCGTTTTTCGCCATTATGTACCTGCTGTTTCAGTCCATCTTTACCTGGTCGGCACCCGCCATGGATGCAGTTGAAACGGGGCTGGCCTGGATGGCGGACCGCGTGGTGCCTATGCTCGGCAACCCCATTGTGGCCGACTTCACTGCTGATGCTTTGTTCAGCGGTATCGGTGCCTTCCTGGTTTTTGTGCCGCAAATTTTCGTGCTGACGTTTATTATCGGGTTGCTGGAAGATTCGGGCTACATGGCCAGGGCTGCACTTATTTGCCACAAGCCACTGCGCTTCTTCGGCCTTACCGGTAAAAGCTTTATACCGCTGTTGTCGGGCACGGCGTGTGCCATCCCCGCTATCTACGCGGCGCGGGCTATAGACTCACCGCGGAAACGAGTATTGACGTATATGGCGATACCGCTGATGCCCTGCAGTGCTCGGCTGCCTGTCTACACACTGCTTATCGCTGCATTTATCCCGGCGCAAACCTCTTTTGGTGGCTTGCTGGGTTGGCAGGGTCTGGCCATGTTTGGCATCTACTTTTTCGGTATGTTCTGCGGTCTGCTGATTACCGGCCTGGTGTCCCGTGCGGCCGAGGACCACTACAGCGACCTGCCTTTCGTGCTGGAACTGCCTCCCTACCGTATGCCAGGCATAGTGCCTATAGTGCGCAACTCCCTGAACCGGGCAAAACACTTTGTCACCAAGGCAGGCAAAATAATTTTTACCGTCACCGTGTTGATCTGGGTTCTCGGTTACTTTCCCAACTATGGCGCTGATTTGGGCCAATCCTGGCTGGGCCAATTAGGGCACATTGTTGAGCCGGTGTTCGCGCCAATGGGCCTGGACTGGCGCTATGGCGTGGCAATTTTTGCGTCGTTTGCGGCGCGCGAAGTGTTTGTGGGCACGCTGGGAACGATCTTTGGAATTGAAGGCGCAGATGAGAACATGGTGCCGTTGGTTGAGCACATTCAGGGCAGCGACCTCGCCCTGGGGTCAGGGCTGGCGCTACTGGTGTTCTTCGCTATTGCCCTGCAGTGCATCTCTACGCTGGCGATTCTTGCCAAGGAAAGCGAGTCGCGTAGCCTCACGCTGAAAATGTTTGCCGGTTATTTCTTGCTGGCCTATTCGGCTGCGGTACTGGTTTACCAGGTCACTGAGAGACTGCTGGGATGAGCTGCGACGGTTAGCAGTTTCATCGTCGGGAGAGTGCGAAACCTTTCACTTCGGCCAGCACCAGTTGCGCGACCAGTTCAACCATCAGCCGGTGGTTGTCACGACGGACACCCTCCAGGCCAGCCTCGATATCCTGCTGCAAGGCGGCCTGGTCCGCCTCGTCCAGGTTTGCTGGCAGGCGGACGGTGAATCGGTACTGCTCTGACTCCTTGATGCGGCTATAGATGCGGTTGAGTTGCTCTGCGGCGAAGTCGATCAGGTCGTCGTCGGCACCCTTGCTGCGCAGCAGTTGTCGTATCTCACGATCAAGAAATGCCAGGCCCATGGCCTGTTGCGACGGAAACTCCAATATCTTGCCCATACGCCGGTGTTCTCTGCATCATCACGATGGATTCATGATAGCGGAAAAAGGTGGTGAAAAAAGCGGCTGGAGTCCAGCTATGATGGATTCTGTTTTCAGTTCAGGCGGACAGCGGGCTACATGTGACGCAGCAGGTTGGAAAGTCTTGGGTCTGGCTGTGCCGTGCGTCGCAGTATCAGTATGACGTTGCCGATACTCTGCACCAGCTCGGCACGACAGCGCTGGCATACTGCTTCGGTGACAGCAGCTTTTGCTTCGCGGTCGCCTACAGCAAGCTTGAGCTTGATCAGTTCGTGTTGCTCCAGTGCTCTGTCGATCTCGGCGACTACGTTGTCGGACAGTCCATTGCCAGCTACGGTGACCACCGGCTTGAGTTTGTGTCCAATGGCACGCAACTGCCTGATATCCTTTTTGCTTGTCTTGCTCATAGTCAATCCACGGTACAATGTGGGAGTGCGTTCCCGGAGGGCGCGTATTCTACACAAGGGCCGCCGGCCACGATACTTATCCGACAGAAAGTTAACTTATGGCGAAAAAGCGATCATCCAGCAAAGCGTGGTTGAAAGAGCATCGGGACGACCCTTATGTACAACAGGCGCAACGCGAGGGCTACCGCAGTCGCGCGTGTTACAAGTTACTGGAATTGCAGGAAAAAGACCGCCTGATCAAGCCTGGGATGACAGTAGTGGACCTGGGCAGTGCTCCGGGTGGCTGGTCGCAGGTGGCTGTGGAACTGGTGGGTCATCATGGCCGGGTGGTCGCATCCGATATCCTGCCCATGGACAGTCTGGCCGGGGTGGAGTTTATCGAGGGCGACTTTACTGAAGACGCCGTCTTCGAGCAGATTCTGGCCGCCCTGCAGGGTGACCCTGTCGATATCGTGATTTCCGATATGGCGCCTAACATGAGTGGTGTGGCGGCTGTGGATCAGCCTCGATCAATGTACCTGGTTGAGCTTGCGCTGGACATGGCGCGCCGGGTACTGGCCCCGGGCGGGGTGTTTGTTGCCAAGGTTTTTCAGGGCGAGGGCTTTGACGAGCTGTTTCGTGAGGCTCGCGATGGCTTTGATCGTGTGTTGACCCGCAAACCCAAGGCATCGCGGCCACGATCCCGGGAAGTGTACCTCGTTGCCACCGGGTTTCGCGGTAGAAACCCTGATTGATGCAGGGTATAAGCGATACAGCAGAAGGCTTCCGTCCAGCCATTGAAAAATGACTGTGAGGCCCCATCTGTAGTACATTGCGAGCAAGAGTGCCCTGATGCTGCGTAGGTCCACAGTGACGGTTGGCGCGTATACCCCCTGAGCCGGTCTGTTGCCGGATCTGAAGCTATAATTGAGGAGCTAGGCTGTGTAGGCCGGACATCCGGCCAGCCTGAGAAGGTGTCTCCATGAGGATGCAGCATTGAATGATATGGTAAAGAACTTATTATTGTGGCTGGTGATAGCCGCGGTTTTGTTGTCGGTTTTCAACAACTTCAACATGCAGACTCCGTCGGAGCAGCTGCAGTATTCCGAGTTTATTCAGGAAATACAGCGCGACCAGGTGCAGAAGGTCACAGTGGATGGCCTTACTATCTCCGGGGAGCGCTATGACGGCAGTCGCTTCGAGACCATTCGCCCGATGGTGGAAGACCCCAAGCTGATAGACGACCTGCTGGAGCATAACGTCGTCGTTGAGGGTAAAAAGCCAGAGCAGCAAAGTGTCTGGACACAGCTGCTGGTTGCTTCCTTCCCTATTCTCATCATCATTGCCGTGTTCATGTTCTTCATGCGCCAGATGCAGGGCGGCGGTGGCGGCCGTGGTGGCCCCATGAGCTTCGGCAAGAGTAAAGCCAGGCTGCTGGGAGAAGACCAGATTACCACCACCTTTGCCGACGTTGCCGGTGTGGATGAGGCCAAGGAAGATGTGCAGGAACTGGTTGAGTTCCTGCGCGATCCAAGCCGTTTCCAGAAACTGGGCGGTCGCATTCCTCGCGGTGTGTTGATGGTGGGTCAGCCTGGTACGGGTAAGACCCTGTTGGCCAAGGCGATCGCCGGCGAGGCCAAGGTGCCGTTCTTTTCCATCTCCGGCTCGGACTTCGTAGAGATGTTCGTGGGGGTGGGCGCATCCCGTGTGCGTGACATGTTCGAACAAGCCAAGAAGCAGTCTCCCTGTATTATTTTTATCGATGAGATAGACGCAGTGGGCCGTCATCGTGGCGCGGGCCTGGGTGGTGGCCATGATGAGCGCGAACAAACACTCAACCAGTTATTGGTGGAGATGGACGGTTTCGAAGTGAATGACGGGGTTATCGTCATCGCCGCCACCAACCGCCCCGACGTGCTGGACCCGGCGTTGTTGCGCCCCGGTCGTTTTGACCGCCAGGTCGTTGTGGGCTTGCCTGACATCCGCGGCAGGGAGCAGATTCTCAAGGTGCACATGCGCAAGGTGCCCTTGTCGGAGGATGTTGAACCCAGCAAGATTGCCCGGGGCACTCCAGGATTTTCGGGTGCGGACCTTGCCAATCTGGTCAATGAGGCGGCATTGTTTGCTGCCAGGGCTAACGTACGTACCGTGGGCATGCAACAGTTTGAGCTGGCCAAGGACAAGATCATGATGGGCGCGGAGCGCAAATCCATGGTGATGTCCGAAGACGAGAAGCGCAATACGGCCTACCACGAGGCTGGACACGCTATTGTCGGGCGGCTGGTTCCCGAGCACGATCCGGTTTACAAGGTGAGTATCATTCCACGTGGCCGCGCCCTGGGCGTCACTATGTTCCTCCCGGAAGAGGACAGGTACAGCCACAGCCGCCGGCATATCATCAGCCAGGTGTGTAGCCTCTTCGGCGGGCGTATCGCGGAAGAGATGACGCTGGGCAAGGATGGTATTACCACGGGTGCTTCCAACGACATTCAGCGTGCCACCGAGATTGCCCGCAAGATGGTCACCCAGTGGGGACTGTCAGAGAAAATGGGTCCGCTGATGTATGACGAGGGCGGTGAAGAGGTCTTCCTTGGGCGCAGTGCCGGTCAGGTACACCAGGGTATCTCCGATGATACGGCGCGACAGATAGACCTGGAAGTGCGGCGCATTATCGACGAGTGTTACGAGACGTCACAGCGTATTCTTGAAGAGAATGTGGACAAGCTGCACCTGATGGCCGAGGCACTCATGCAGTATGAGACGATCGACGCCGACCAGATAGAAGACATCATGGCCGGACGCAAGCCCAGCGCTCCCAAGGACTGGGACGGTGACTCATCCGGCGGCAGTGCCCAGGCAACTGTGGATGAAGAAGGGGAGAACCCCGGCAGTAGTCCCATTGGTGGTCCTGCGGGCGAGCACTGAGCTCGCGCGCCTTGCCTGCCACAGATCCAGCCTTCCCGGCACTGGCGTGTGCCGGGCGCATGCTGGATCTTTCTCGTCCCCTGGTCATGGGGGTCATCAATACCACTCCCGATTCATTTTCTGACGGCGGTACGCTTTATCGCCGTGACAGCCTCGATTTGGACAGTGGCCTGCGCCGTGCCACAGAGATGGTGGCCAGCGGTGCGGCGATTCTCGATATAGGCGGTGAGTCCACCCGACCTGGCGCAGCGCCGGTAAGTGAAGCTCAGGAAATGGACCGGGTTCTACCCTTGTTGGAGCGCATCAGCTCCGAGCTGGACGTGGTGATTTCTGTCGACACAAGTTCTCCGGCACTGATGACAGAAGCTGCAGCGAGGGGTGCAGGAATGATTAACGACGTCCGTGCGCTGCGTCGCCCCGGGGCGCTGCAGGCTGCCGCTGCCATTGGTCTGCCGGTGTGCCTGATGCATATGCAGGGCGAGCCGGGGCAGATGCAGGATAAGCCCTGTTACGAGGACGTAGTCGCGGAGGTCAGCGGTTTTCTGCATGCACGGATAGAGGATTGTGTGAAGGCCGGTATACCCCGCAGCCGCCTGCTACTGGATCCGGGCTTTGGCTTTGGCAAAACGGTGCGCCATAATCTGGACCTGCTGGCCGGGCTGCCACAGCTGGCAGAGCTGGGCTTGCCGCTTCTGGTGGGTTTGTCCCGCAAGTCGCTGATCGGCAAATTGATAGACAGGGAGGTGAGTCAGCGCATGGCGGCAAGCCTGGCTCTGGGCTTGTTGGCGGCGGAACGAGGCGCTGTCATTATACGCACCCACGACGTTGCGGAAACCTGGGATGCCCTGGCTATGTTTTCAGCGCTTATGGAACGGGAAAAAGTATGACCAAACGCTATTTCGGTACTGACGGTATTCGTGGTGAGGTTGGGCAGGGCGCCATCACGCCTGATTTTATGCTCAAACTGGGGTGGGCCTGTGGCCGGGTGTTTGCCCGTCAGGCGGGTGGAAAGGAACGCTGCCTGGTGATTATCGGCAAGGATACGCGGCTCTCAGGCTACATGTTTGAGTCTGCGCTTGAGGCCGGCCTGGTAGCCGCGGGTGTGGATGTAAAGCTGCTTGGCCCAATGCCAACGCCGGCTGTGGCCATGATGACGCAAACACAGGCCGCAGATGCGGGGATTGTTATCAGCGCGTCCCACAACCCGTTTCAGGACAATGGCATCAAGTTTTTCTCCGCCAGTGGATCGAAGTTGCCCGATGAGGTGGAGCTCGCCATTGAGGCGGAACTGGATGAGGACCTCGTCACCGTCAGCTCCAGAGAGATTGGCAAAGTAGTGCGCGTGGTGGACGCCGCCGGTCGCTATATCGAGTTCTGTAAATCCACTGTACCGGAAGGCTTCAACCTGCGCGGAATGCGAATCGCGGTCGACTGTGCCAACGGCGCGACCTATCACATCGCTCCCAGCGTGTTTTCCGAGCTGGGTGCAGATGTGATAACGCTTGGTGTCCAGCCCGATGGTTTCAATATCAATGAAGGTGTGGGCTCTACGGATACCGCCGCGTTGTCCGCTCTGGTTCGTGACCGCGAGGCAGACCTTGGCATCGCTTTCGATGGTGACGGAGACCGTGTTCTGTTTGTCGACGGTAACGGTGAGCTGGTAGATGGCGACGAACTGATCTATGTCATCGCCCGGCACCGGTTGGCAAGTGGAGAAAGCGACGCCGGAGTTGTTGGTACGCAGATGACGAATCTGGGCATGGAGCTGGCATTGCGCAAGGAGGGCCTGCAGTTGGCGCGGGCCAAGGTAGGCGACCGCTACGTGAAAGAAAGGATGGAATCCGAGGGGTGGCACCTTGGTGGTGAGTCCTCCGGGCATATTATCTGTAGCGACATTACCACTACCGGCGATGGCATCGTGGCGGCTCTGCAGGTTCTGCGTGCGGTACGTGAATCCGGCGAGAGCCTGGGCACTCTGCGCGCGGGTATGAACAAGTATCCGCAGACTATGATCAACGTAAGGGCCGGGGGAACTGTGGTTCTGGAGGATCACCCGGCGGTTGCTGAAGCGGTCGCTGATGTCGAGGCTGTATTGGGCGACCGGGGTCGCGTGCTGCTGCGTCCATCAGGAACCGAGCCGGTGGTCCGCGTGATGGTTGAAGGCGAGGACTGTGATGAAGTCAACCGCCTTTGCCAGCAATTGGCGGGAGAGGTTGAGCGGTGTCTCGCCTGAATCGGAGTATCTTGCCTATGTCCGGTAACTCCGTTAAGATTGCCGCCGCTTTTTTGGCCGGAAGATAATATGCGTCAACCACTGGTTGTTGGAAATTGGAAGATGCACGGCTCCCGGGATAGCGTAGCCGCATTGCTGGGCAACCTGGTGGCGGGAGCCACCGCCGATGCGGTGCAGATGGCAGTTTGTCCGGCCTATGTGCACCTGGCCCAGGCACTAGAACTGTGTGCAGATGCAAACATTGCTGTTGGCGCACAGGATTGTAGCCAGGCCACATCGGGCGCCTACACCGGTGAAGTCTCCGCTGAGATGCTGGCAGATTTGGGGTGTGACTGGGTGATCCTGGGGCATTCCGAACGCCGCGCTTACCACAACGAAAGTGATGAGCTGATTGCGGCCAAGCTGGCGGCTGCCGTAAATGCGGGGCTGAAGCCCATTTTGTGTGTAGGGGAAACCCGTGGGCAGCGCGAAGCAGGGGAGGCCGAGAGCGTCGTGGCGACTCAACTGCAGGGCGCGTTGCAGGGGCAGGAAATCCCGGCAGGACTGGTGGTGGCCTATGAACCCGTCTGGGCGATAGGTACGGGGCTGACCGCCACGCCAGAGCAGGCACAGGAAATGCACGCTTTTATACGGCGTGAACTGGGTCAGCATGGTGTCGATGCGCAGGCGGTGCGTCTGCTTTACGGTGGTAGTGTAAAGCCGGGCAATGCCAAAGATTTATTCGCCCAGCCAGATATAGATGGCGCCCTGGTGGGCGGTGCAGCGCTGGTGGCTGAAGATTTCCAGGCGATCGCGGAAGCGGCGGCCTGAGACCGAAATGGAAATGTCCCCTGGAGGGACGCTGAAAATGGAACAGATTATTCTGATAGGGCACCTTGTGGTGGCACTGGCCATAATCGGCCTGATTATGCTGCAACAGGGCAAGGGCGCGGACATGGGTGCCTCGTTCGGTGCAGGGGCGTCACAAACCCTGTTTGGGTCCGACGGCAGCGGCAATGTACTTACGCGCTCCACCGCATGGCTGGTCGCGCTGTTCTTTGCCACCAGTTTTGGCCTGGCCCTGATTGCCAAGAATGCCTCCCAGCCTGAAAATGAGCTGGGTATAGATATCCCTCCCGCGGTGATGCAAGCCGGTCAGCCGGTTCTGGAGGAAGAGTTGCCTGTTGTGGAGGATGATCTGCCAGCCGCAACCAGCACTGCCGCGCCGGAAGTGGAAGGAGACTTACCGCAACTGGACTGACGATCAAAACATGCCGAAGTGGTGGAATTGGTAGACACGCTATCTTGAGGGGGTAGTGAGCTATGCTCGTGCGGGTTCAAGTCCCGCCTTCGGCACCATATCTAAAAAAGCTGCTTCGCTTTCGCGAAGAGCTCGTGCGGCCCTCGCCGGGCGCGTTAAGTCCCGCCTTCGGCACCATAT
>JAUIIQ010000072.1 GCA_030431585.1 Gammaproteobacteria bacterium
GCGGCGATGGCGACCGGTGCGCGTACCTGTAGCAACCGTGGGTCCAGCCACTGTCCGGGCGTAATCGGTAGCTCGAACAGGTTCAGGTCCACCGCGTAGATGTTGTCGTCGTCATCGTTGCGGGCATGGACTTTCCGAAAGCCTGGAGACGTGCCCAGAAACACCGTACCCAATTCCTGCTCCAGCGCGGACAGAACCAGTTTACGGCGGAAGTGGTAGTGTGCGACCTGGAAACGCTGGCGTGCCGCCAGACTGTGGGCAACTGACCAGCCGGGATCCTCACTGGTGAGTTGTTCCAGCAGTTTTTCCACTCTAACCGGATCAGCCGGCAGGTTGTCCAGTGCTGGTAACAGCCAGCGGTCGCCCACCCTGCGCAGGCTCAGGCTGTTGCCCTTGCCGTCGGTAAGGCTGATAGCGTCTACGGCGTAGGTCCCGGGGTCGATAAGGGCGCTGCTAACCGCCCCGGATGTAGCCGTCGTCTCTCCACGGTGCAGCATTGTTATTACGCCAAGCTGCACCAGCAGCAGTATCAGCAGCGTTGCGCCGACGCGATTCACAGGCCCAGCTCCCGTGCAAAACGGGCGCGCCTGCGCCTGGCCAGCAGCCAGTTGATCATCGCGAGCAGAAGCAACCAGCATACGGCGGCTGCGTAGTTAAACAACTCCAGTGAAAGTCTCAGTTCGTCTGCCATAGGTGGTAGCGTGCGATTGAAGTGCCCGCGCGAGCGGATCCTGAGTAATTGCTCGTCCTGCAGAGCCCAGTCCAGGGTATTGCTGAACAGTTCTATGGGCCCCAGGAAGCGCGTGCCGGAGGCACGCACCTGCGCGCCCAGTACGCGGTCACTGAGAAAGTCGTTGGAAGGGAAAACAATAAGACGGGCAGATTCCGGGGCTTTCTTCAACAGCGTGTTGATGCCGGGCTCGCTTGCTTCACTGTCGGGATCGAGAGCAGTCTCCGGCGGAGATTGAAAGAAGGAGTTGAAGCGACCGGTAATGGCGGCGCCCAGCAGATAGCGTCCGGTCTCTGCCGGCGCCTCCCAGGCCTGACCATCCCGGGGTGTTATAGCGCGGTCTTTACTGAGCCAGGCATCAGGGCTGCTCCAGAGTAGCTGGCTGAAACGCATACCGCTGCGCCGTTCCACCTCCAGTGGCGATGCCCATGCCATGGTTAGCTGTGGCAGGCTGCCGATAAGGGGGTGGCGGGCAAGTGAATTCCCCCGTATATCGAGAAAGTAGGGGTAGTCAACAATACGCACGTCACGAAACTGTTGCTCGCCGCTGTCTCTCAGAACCGGCGCCGGAAACCGTGCGTGACGCTGGTCCAGCACCAGGCTGTCGCCTATGCGGACGCCATGGTGTGTGAGCCATGCTTGCAGTTGGCCGGTGGGACGGTCGCGCAAGGCCAGCTCGCCCTCGTCCGGCTCGACCGTGTAGGGCGAAGTGGCAAGTATTACCGTACCGCCCCGCATGAGGAACTGGTCCATGGCGTAAATCGCCATTTCGCTGAGCTGGCCCGGCGCGACCACCGCCAGAATGTCTGCCTCCGGGCTTATCGTGCCGTCGTTGAGGTTTTCCCGCAGCATTCGGTAATCGCGAGTGATGGTATTTTCCAGCGTGGCGAAGCCGGGGCCGCCTAGATTGTAACGCTCCATCTGCGCATGTACCTGCGGGGCGGCCAGGGCAACCGTCTTGGTGAAGTTGCTCGCAAAACGTTTAAGCCCGGAGTCCAGCGCTTTGCGAAACTGGCCCGGGTCAAAGCCTGTGGTCGGCAACTGCACTACCTGATGTTCATCGGCCAGGGTCAGGTAGAAGTAAAATGGCTGCTCAGGGTTCAGCGCATGGGTCATCGCGGTGAAACCCCATTCGTCCTCAATCATGCGGGCCAGGGAGCCGTCATCCTGCTCCGGGTCCAGGAAACGGAAGCTGAATTTGCCCGCCGAAGCTTCCGCCGCCAACTGCAGCTGAGCGGCTATCGACTGCCGATAGTTGAGTAGTTGATCCGGGAGCCTGGCGTCAGCGGATACGTAGGCGATGAATTCCACCGGCTTGTCGATGCCGGCAAACAGGTCGCCGCCGGCGCGGTAGTTGAACAGGACTTCGAACTCCGGGTTGCGCAGCAACACCTCGGACTGACCGTTGGCTCCTGTGCGCACCTCTATCAGGTCAGAGAACGACAGCACCTGATGTTCACCACCGTAGTCGACCAGAATATTGAAATAGGCATTGACCAGCGCAGACTGATGGCGGTCAGCCACCTGGAAGGGTGTGGGGCTTATGCCGTAGCGTTTATTGGCCTCGCTCTCCAGTTCCGGGTGTTGCGCGGGATCGACAAATTCAACGCGTACCTTGCCGTCCGCAGTGGCTGCATATTCCCCTATGAGGTCCCTCAACTGGGGTTCCAGCGGGGCGAGCATGGGATGGTTGCGCGCGCTGAAGTAGCCGCGTATCAGCAGTGGCTCCTGCAACTGTGATATCAGCTCACGGCTGGCACTGGATATGGAGTGCACACGTGACTCGGTCAGGTCCCGGCGCATGTTGTCCAGGCGGGGCGTCCACAGGTTGAGCAGCAACAGGTTGGCCAGCAGGAGAATAATGCCTGTGCGCCAGTGGCGCTGCCTTGGCGTGCCGGCAAATCGTGCCCAGCCCTCTTTTTCCAGGGTATAAACATTGAGGGCGATGAAGGCGACGAGCAGGCTGAGGTAGTAGAGCAGGTCACGCAGGTCGAGCACGCCGCGGGTGATGCTGTCGAAGCGAGAGCCGCTGCCCAGTTGTCGCAACAGCCGGGCAGTTTCACTGTTGAAAAACTCGGTGAATACGCTGCTGCCCAGCACGTAAAGCAGTCCGCACAGGGCGACGCTGCCCAGCAGGCTCACTATGGGGTTGTCTGTTCTGGAGGAAACAAACAGGCCGATACTCAGGTAAGTGCTGCCCAGCAAGGCGCTGGCCAGATAGCCTGCCCATACCGGGCCCCAGTCGAGCTGCGCGATGAGACCCACGGTAATGGGTAGCGGGGTAGTGGCGGCCAGGGCAAGCAGTAACAGTGTCAGGCAGGCAATGAACTTGCCCAGAACAAAGCGCCAAAGCGCGGTAGGTTGTACCAGTACATGTTCCAGCGTGCCGCTGCGTCGCTCTTCGCTCCACATACGCATGGTGATGGCGCTGCACAGGAAAACAAGCAGCACTGGCATCCACGCAAAAAGCGGACGTATATCAGCGATATTGCGTGCAAAAAAGGATTCGACCCAGAACACCACGAACAGGCATACGGCAGCGAATCCGCCAAGGAATAACCAGGCGGCGGGGGAGGCGAAGAACAGCGCCAGTTCCTTTTGCGCCACCCGGCGCACTACGCCGCTACTGTCCATCGCCCATGACCTCCAGAAACACCTCCTCCAGTGGACGTACTCCAGGCTCCAGGCCGTATAGACGCCCGCCTGCCTGCAGTACGCATTGCGAGATGTTCCCGGCAGCTGTATCCCGGTCACAGCCTTCGCGCAGTTGCAGGCGGTATTCCCGGCACTCACCGCTGTCGCCCAGCGCCGTCACTGCGGTTACCTGCGGCAGTCGCTGAAGCATGCCTGTGAGGTTTTCCAGGCTGTCGTCAGTGCGCAGGATCAGGCTGTCGGTGCTGTGCAGGGCCTGCAGTTCGCTGTCCAGTGCCAGTTGGCCGTTGCGCAGCACCAGTACTCTTTCGCAGACCGCGTCCACTTCCTGCATGATGTGAGTGGAAAGAATAATGGTCGCACGGCGTGACAGCTGCCCGATCAACTCGCGCATATGTTCTGTCTGGCGGGGGTCCAGCCCGTTCGTGGGCTCGTCCAGTATCAGGAAACGCGGTCGCCCAAGCACTGCCTGGGCGACGCCTACGCGCTGCTTCTGTCCGCGGGAGAGCGTGCCAATCTTGTCCACAGCGCGGCTTGTCATTTCCGTGGAGATAAGGGCTTCGCGCACTGCGCGAGAGCGCTCCTTGCGCTCTATCCCCTTGATCGTGGCCACGTAGTCCAGGTAGTCAGCGACCATCATGTCCGGGTAGACCGGGAGATTTTCCGGCAGGTAGCCCAGTTGGCGTTGAATGCAGTAGGCATTCTGGCCCAGGTTCTCGCCGTTGACGGTAACGCTGCCCGTGGTCGGCTCGAGATAGCCGCTTAGCATTCGCATGATGGTGGTTTTGCCTGCACCGTTGGGGCCCAGTAGCCCCACTACCTGGTTGTCCCCGATGGAAAAGGACACATTGGATACAGCTGTATTACGCCCGAACTGCCTGCTGAGGTGGCTGGCTTCTATCATTGCGAGGTACCGGGGAGCGGGCTCAATCGCCCTGCCACGGGTCGCGCATGGTGACGAATTCCTCGGCGGCTGTCGGGTGAATGCCAATGGTGTTGTCGAAGATGGCCTTGGTTGCACCCGCCTTCATCGCGATGGCGATACCCTGCATGATTTCGCCTGCGTCAGGGCCGACCATGTGTACGCCGACCACGCGGTCAGTTGCTGTTTCCACGATCATCTTCATGAAGCTGCGTTCATCCCGTCCCGAGATGGTGTGTTTCATGGGGCGGAAGGACGACTTGAACAGAGTGATCTCGCCGAACAATTCTCGCGCCTGTTCCTCAGTAAAGCCCACAGTGCCGATGTTGGGCTGTGAGAACACGGCGGTGGGTATGAAATCATACTCCGGGGTGGCGTCCTGGCCGCCAAATTCGCGACGGGCAAATGCCATACCCTCCGCCAGCGCAACAGGCGTCAACTCCATGCCACCGGTGACGTCACCCAGCGCATAGATAGAGGGTTCACTGCTGCGAAACTGTCCGTCGACAGCAATAGTCCCGTCCTGATTGAGATCAACGCTCACGTTTTCCAGCCCCAGCCCGTCAAGGTTGGGCTTGCGGCCCGTGGCGTAGAGCACGGTATCTGCCTCGATCACACTGCCATCTGTCAGCGTGAGTTGCAGCCCGGAGGGCGCAGAGCTGATGCTCGTAACATTGGTCTCAAAGCGCAGGTCTACGCCGCTCTTTGCTATTTCCTGTGCCGCATGCTCGCGGATGTCGCCGTCGAATCCGCGCAGGAACAGCGGTCCGCGGTACAGTTGGGTGACGTCTGCGCCCAGGCCATTGAAGATCCCGGCGAACTCTACCGCGATGTATCCTCCTCCCACAACGACAAGACGCTGCGGGAAGTGTTCCAGGTCGAATATTTCATTCGAGGTGATGGCCAGCTCCCTGCCGGGAAAATCCGGGATGTGTGGCCAGCCCCCGGTGGCAATGAGGATTTTGTGCGCAGTGTAGTGCTGGTCACCCACTGCAACTGTATTGGCGCCAGTTATCGTCGCCCGTCCGTCAATAAGATCGGCATCCACGCCGGAGAGCAGGTTTCGATAAATGGCGTTGAGTCGCGAAATTTCGGTCTTTTTGTTGTCGCGTAGTGTGCTCCAGTTGAATTCAGGCGCCGCGCTGTCCCAACCAAACCCTATTGCATCCTTGAATCCCTTGCCGTACTCGGAAGCATAGACATACAGCTTTTTGGGCACGCAACCCACATTGACGCAGGTGCCGCCCATATAGCGGTCCTCCGCCACAGCAACGCGCGCCCCCATCCCGGCTGCCATGCGCGCGGCTCTGACACCGCCCGAGCCGGCGCCTATTACGAACAGGTCGTAGTCGTAGTTGGCCACAGTAGAAGTCCTCCAGGAAAAGAGCCGTAGTCTAACAGCAGGGGCGGGCGGGACTGTACTATGCAGCGCATAAATACCAACTATCGCAATGCACAATAAATTACATCTGCCGAGGTTTCGAAGCGCATGCCGCTCGATTAGAATTAGGCCCCCGCAATCTTCGGCCCGGCGAGGCCGCGAACGACAGGAATAATCATGACTAGGATTTTTGCTCCTCTGGGCCTTTTACTGATTTCACTTTGTTTCACCGTGCAGGGTGTCACCGCGGAAGAGGCGGTCGCGCCCGAAGCGGCACCCGCAGCGGATGAAATCTTGCTGACTAACGGCTCCCGAGTGTTGGGTGCGGTGACCGGCGTACGTGACGGCGTGGTGAGCGTTGACACTGACTTTGCCGGCACCCTGGAGATTCCCGTAGACAAAATCGCAAACCTGCAAACAGCAAACCCGGTGGTGATGCAGCTTGCGGACGAGTCCGTGGTCGAGGGCCAGAAACTGATCATCAACGACAACCAGCTGGTTGTTGCTGACTCCTCACCGCGTGCGCTGGACGAACTGTTGCTGGTCAACCCGGAGCCCTGGGAACTGGGCTACGGATATAACTGGACCGGGCTGGTGAGTTTTGCCTTCGCCCTGGAGCGCGGCAATACCAAAACTGATGAGCTCGATTACCGCCTCGAATCTGTATGGCGCAGCGATGATGACCGCTACACGGTGAAGGCTTTCGGTGAGATCGACAAGGCTAACGACGTGAAAAACGCGGACAACTGGTCCATCCTGGGCAAGTACGACCGTTTCCTCGATGGACCTTACTACTGGGGCGTGAACGCCTCGGCGGAGTCCGACGAGTTTGCCGACCTGGATCTGCGCTGGTACGTAGGTCCGTATATCGGACGAGAGTTCTACACGGATCCCGTTTTTACCCTGGAGGCCGAGGTCGGCCTGTCCTATGTTAACGAGGACTTCATCGTTGCCGAGGATCAGGAATACCCTGGCGGCAACTGGGCGTTCCATATCACCAGCGACTACCTGGGCGGAGATTCCCGGTTGTATATCGACCAGTTGGGGATAGTTAACCTGGACAAGGCATCCGACGTTATCGTCAATACTACATTCGGCCTGGGCTTTCCGCTGCTGTTTGGGTTGGAAGCCGCCGCAGAAATCCGCCTGGAATACGATGCCGGTGCTGTAGAAGGTGTTGAAAAACTCGATGAAACCTATGCTCTGCGTGTGGGTTACACCTGGTAAATCACCGGTCTCGCATACGCACCGCCGCTGCCAGTTGTTGTAGCAGCGGTGCGGTGTCCTCCAGAGCGAGACAGGCATCAGTGATGCTCTGCCCGTAAAGCAGCCCCGAACCATCGCCTATGGGTTGATTGCCCTCTACCAGGTGCGACTCCAGCATTACGCCACGAATAGCCCTCTGCCCCGTCTGAATCTGGTCGCAGAGGCTGGATATCACCAGGGCCTGCTTGTGCGGATCCTTGTCGCTGTTGCCGTGGCTGCAATCCACGATTATCGATGCAGTAAGGCCAGCGTCTGCCAGAGCCACTGCCGCAGCCTGCACCGCATCCGGGCCATAGTTTGGTCCCGTCTGCCTGCCGCCGCGCAGAATCAGATAGCCGTGTTCATTGCCTGTGGATTGCAGTATTGCCGGTGTGCCTTCCTTGGTGATGGACGGGAACCAGTGGCTGTGACTGGCCGAGCGGATGGCATCGATAGCGACACCAGTCTCACCCGTGGTGCCGTTCTTGAAGCCTACCGGCATTGACAGCCCCGAGGCCAGTTCCCGGTGCACCTGGCTTTCAACGGTGCGCGCCCCGATCGCCCCGAAACTGACCAGGTCGGCATAGTACTGACCAAAAGTGGTATCGAGAAACTCACTCGCTGCCGGTAATCCCAGCGCCGCCACATCCAGCAGTACTTTGCGGGCCAGGTGCAATCCCTTGTTGATATGGAAGCTGTCGTCCAGGTCCGGGTCACTGATCAGTCCCTTCCAGCCAACGACCGTGCGGGGCTTTTCGAAATAGACCCGCAGGACCGGAAATATCGCATCTTTGAGCGGCTCGCACACCGCGTCAAAGCGTTGCGCGAAATCCAGCAGTGCGGCCGGGTCATGCACTGAGCAGGGGCCTGTGATGGCGAGCACCCGCGGATCATGTCCCGACAGAATGGCTTCAATTGTCTTCCTGCTCTCGGCGATCATCTCTCGCTCTGCAGCGCCCAGCGGCAGTTCATCTGCCAGCACGGCAGGGGTGATCAGGGGCCTTGCCGAGCTGATACGGATGTCGTCTGTGCTTTCGTTCATGGCTGTACTGGCTTTTGTGTGTGAGTGCTTGCATACCTGCAAGACTATAAAAAAGGGCGACTGTGTCGCCCCAGCTGCGTGCTCAGGCCTATCTGGCGCCTTTGATCAGGCTGCGGAACCAGTCCGCCCAGGTTTCATGCTTGTAGTCGGTGAATTCGCCGGCATCCATAAACATGCCGTGCTCATTACACTCCTCGAACCAGATGTGTGGTTGTTTCGGGTCTGAGCGCTTCTCCATGTCTTTCGCGCAGCGCGGGCAGGCGATGTCTTCCACTGCATCCCACTTCTTGCCCTCATTGGGATCACCTTTGTCGAGGGCGTCGCCCATCCACTTGCCTTTGAGTCTATCGGCTTCGCCGGTATCGAACCAGATACCTTCACAGTGCGTGCAGCGATCAATCACCACGTCGCCGCCATAGGTGACTTCGTCCATACCGTGGCCGCACTTGGGGCACTTGAGGCTGTGTTTTTCTGGGTTATATTCCATGTGCTTCCTCTGTTAGCTGTTTGCGATGGGTCTCTGAGCATGGAGCCCTTACGGAAGGCAGAGTCTAGCCCAGGCTGCGGCAGTTGTCCTCCCCCGCGGCTGGGCAAAATTGCCGGCGCAACATCCTTTTCAGCTACGTTTAATCTTCTTTCCTATTATAGAGTGGCGGATTGGCCAGGTGCCTTGTGGTAGGTGACGTGCCAAAGACGGAGAATTCCTGATGAGAAACGTGCAGAAAGTAATCAGCGGCTTGTGCCTGATGTTCGTGGGCGGTGCTGTGTATGCTGCCGATGCGAGCACAGCCGGCAACGCACACTACGCCACCTGTGTGGCCTGCCATGGTGATAACGCGCAGGGCGACCGCGCAATGGGTGCGCCGCGGTTGAACCACCTGCAGGCGGTTTATATCGACGCCCAATTGCGTAAATTCCGCAGTGGCCTGCGCGGCGGTGAGGGTGCTACCGACGCAGCGAAACAGATGGCGGCAATGGCGGCAGTACTGCCTGATGAACAGGCGATAGCCGATGTGTCAGCGTATATAGCGAGTCTCGACAGTGAGGCGTCAGCGGCAACGATCGAAGGTGACGTGGCACTCGGTGGTGACTACTACAACCAGTTTTGCGGTGCCTGCCACGGCGCTGCCGGCGTCGGCAACCCGGCGCTGAATTCCCCGCGCCTTGCCGGCAGTGATGACTGGTATCTGGAAGCGCAGATACACGCTTTCCGCGCCGGTCAGCGAGGTGCTCATGCGGACGACAGGACGGGCAGGCAAATGCGTGCCATGGCGGCGATTCTGCCCAACGAGCAGGCGATCAGGGATGTGGTCGCCTACCTGCACAGCGTCAGCCAGCAGGATTGAACGTGAAGAGGTTGATTGCCTTTTGCTTTACTTTTGTTGCCAGCGTTTGCAGTCAGGCCGGTGATGAGCCAATTGTCCTCAATGTGGATTGTCCGCCAGGCTTTGAACTCAGCGCGGGGCATTGCGAGTTGCGCAGCCTCTACCAGCTCTACCCCTCACTTCAGAATGCCGGTGTTGGTGGCCTGAAAACCGGGCTGCCGCAATGGCGTGATGGCTTCACTCCACGGCAAACCGACCTGGGTCGCTATCTATTCTTCGACCCGGTGTTGTCCCGCGATGGCACGGTGAGCTGCGCCACCTGCCACGCCCCGGACCTGGGTTTTTCTGACGGCCTGGGCCGCAGTGTGGGTATTGACGGCGCCATGCTGTCGCGGTCCGCTCCGAGCCTGTGGAATGTGGCGTTCCTCAGCAGCTTCTTCTGGGATGGGCGCGCAAACTCGCTGGAAGGGCAGATGGTGGGGCCCTTGTTCGACAAACATGAGATGGGCAGCAATCCACAGCTGTTGTTGTCTACTCTCAACGGCATTCAGGCCTACCGTGAGTTGTTTGCACAGGCGTTTCCGGCTGATTTTGTCGACAAGGACGCCAGCATTCGCCTGGAGCAGGTCTACACAGCTATCACGGCCTTTCAGGTGACGCTGGTGTCACTGAACAGCCGTTACGACCAGTATGCTCACGGTTACGCCGACGCCCTGACCGAGCCGGAAAAGGAGGGCCTGAATATTTTTCGCTCCTTTGTGGCCCGCTGCGCCGAGTGTCACACGCCGCCACTGTTCACCAATCAGCAGATTGCCGTATTGGGCACACCCGAGCCCGAGGGCATGCCTTTTGACCCGGGCGCTGCGGTCCCGATGAACGAGCCCAGCCAGCGCGGCGGGTTTAAAGTTCCCAGCCTGAGGAACATCGAACTGACCGCGCCCTACATGCACTCCGGTCGTTTTACTACCCTGCGCGAGGCGGTGTCTTTCTATACCGGAGGCCGAGGCCATGCAGTGCCGGAAGGCGAGGAGCTGAAGATACACTGGCATATCTGGGAACCGAACCTCACGGATGCAGAGCTGGATCGGCTGGTGGATTTTCTCAAAACATTGACAGACGAGAGTTTCAAACCGGAAACACCGCAGCGCCTGCCCTCGGGCCTGCAACTGATGCACAATCAAGTCGCCGGAGCCGGCGAGTTTGACAACGGAGTAGACGACCATGAATAAGATATTAGCCGCAGTCGGCGCGCTGGTGCTGTTAGGCGCAGGGTATTACCTGGGCAATGCCAACCAGCCGGAGCCAACCGTCATCAAGGTCCCGGCACCAAGCAGGGGCGACTTCGCCTCCGCAGGAGCATCTGAAGTTGCCGCAGCGGCGGGTAAGGTAAGCGTGCGTGCCTGGGAGACACCTACCAGCGGTGAAGTCATCATCGTCAAGGATGGTGAATCTATACAGGAAGCAGTCAAGGCGGCTGAGCCCGGTGCCGTCATCAAGATCATGCCCGGCACTTACAGGGAAACTGTTTACGTCGACAAGGACAACATCACGCTGTCTGGCGTCATCGAACAGGGCAATTATCCGGTTATGCACGGCGAGGGCGTACGCAACGACGCGGTGCTCTACTCCGGCAACGGCTTTACCGTGGAGAACCTTTACATCACCAAGTACAAGGGAAACGCGATCATGGGTCAGGCGGGGAATAACTACATCATCCGCAATAATATTATTGTCGACACAGGGGTCTATGGCATTTTCCCCCAGCTGGGCAAGAACGGCATTGTTGCCCACAATGTAATCTCGGGTATTGAAGACGCGGCTATCTACGTGGGAATGTCCGATAACGTAGACGTTGTTTACAACCAGGTATTTGACAGTGTTGCGGGCATTGAAATAGAGAACAGCCGCTCCGCGCTGGTTGAAGGCAATTTCGTGTATAACAACACCGGCGGTATCCTCGCTTTTATCACCCCTGGGCTGCCCATCAAGACCTGTGGTGATGTGATCATTCGCAATAATTTTGTGGTCGATAACAACCACGAGAACTTTGCCATTCCCGGTTCGCTGGTTTCCAATATTCCTCCGGGTACCGGCATGCTGGTAATGGCCTGTGATGACGTGGTGATAGAACAGAACATTATCAGCGGGAATGATTCAGTAGGCGTGTTGTTCACCGACTTCTCGCTTGCCGGCAACGCAGCAACGGATCCGGATGCCGACCCCAATCCAAATCGTCCCAAAATTCTCAATAACATCATGCAGGACAATGGTAAGAATCCCGCACCGCTGGTGCGTGCGTTTCTCGCTACCCAATTGCAGACGCGGGGCCCTGACTTTGTCGATACGGTAGGCATGGATGACGGCTGCATACTCAACCCGGAACGTTTTCGCACGCTGGGGCTGGATAAGTACGGTGATTGTGACTTTGCCAACACCAGGACCGTGCTCACCTACACCTTGCCCGAGCCGGTACCGCCGCGTGTGAATGAAACCAACATGGAAAAGGGCAAGCTGGCGTATTATGGCGTTTGCGCAGGTTGCCATGCCTACGGTTCCAGGATGATTGGCCCACCCACACAGATTATTCAGGCGCTGTATATGGATAACCCCGAGGGTATTGCAGCTTATGCAGCTAATCCGGTGAGGAAGCGCGACGATTATCCGGAGATGCCTCCGCAGGCACACCTGGATGAAGAAACACGTTTAGCCGCCGCAAAATTTATGTTGGGCCTGACCAGGTAGTGGTCGGTGTTGTGATGACAAAGCCACCCTCGGGTGGCTTTTTTGATTGCGCTATCGAGCTGTGTCCAGCGAGGTTTGTTGCGAACATCGCACGATGGACTCAAGCAATTCACGAAAGCATTTAAGGGCATGATGTAGGTCAAAAAATGTACGTTACTTATGTAGTGTTTCGGCCTACACTGGTTTTGCGGTATCTATTCAATAAACGGAGCGAGCGCAGCAATGCTGGAAAAAGAACTGGCCCAGGCCACCAAGATGGCTTCTCAAGCTAACAAAAAGGTGGAGCAGCTTCGCAAGAAGCTTGTTTCTGAATCAGAGAAATCGCATGCCAAAGCCAAGCGTGAACTGCAGGCAGCGCGCAAGCGACACACTGCGGCGAATGCGCGGCTCAAGAAAGCGCGCACAGCACTGAAGAAAAAAGCCACGCCGGACAACCAGAAGAAAGTGGATGCATTGATGAAGCAGGTGCAGGATCTTGCGGAATCAGTGGGGCGTATTGCCAAGGCCGCGTATGAAGCCGCGCAGCGCTACACGTCGGTGCGTGCTGACGTAATGCTCGAGGAGCGCAAAGCCAAGGCTGCCGACCAGGCCGCGGCAATGGTAGAAAAAGCATCAGCCAAGGCTAAATCGAAACCCGGCAAGAAAAAAGCGCCTGCCAGGAAGAAAGCCGCCGCCAAGAAGAAAGCGGCACCCAAAAAGAAAGCAGCGCCCAAGAAGAAGGCGGCAGCGAAGAAAAAAGCTGCCGCCAAAAAGAAAGCGCCGGTGAAGAAAAAGGCCGCTGCGAAGAGGAAGGCAGCGCCCAGGAAAAAAGCCGCCGCCAGTTAACTCGGTCTCCTCTGCCGGTCTTTTTCCAAGGCTGAGCTGACTCACGCGGATCTGATACTGCCGCGTGAGTCCCGTTCCCTGCGTCCCCGCAAGGGGCGTACTCTCTTTTACCCTGTCGCCGGCACTTTGCCGGTCTGTTTATGCGCACCATTGTGGCCGACGGCCTCACACCGCTGGGCTTGCGCGCCATATAAATATAATATGACTGTCTTAAAATAATGAGGGTTTCGCCATGAGCCTGCTTAATGCCTTTTTCTCATGGGTGCTGCTGTTGTTGGCAATCGCTCTGTCCGGCTGTAGCAGCGAACCCGAAGGGAGAGGCGAGATACAGGGTGTAGCGCTGCCCTCCGAGCTTGTAGCCGCGCGCGCTGCAAGGCAGCAGAACGCATTGCCTGGTAATGACAGTCGAATACTGTTTGGCGACCTGCATGTGCATACAACCTTCTCCCCTGACGCGTTTCTGTTGTCCACGCCGTTAACCGGCGGTTCGGGCCTGCATCCGCCGGCGGACGCCTGTGACTTTGCGCGCTACTGTTCCGGTCTGGATTTCTGGTCTATCAATGATCACGCCGAGGGTCTCACCCCGCGTCGCTGGGCCGAGACGCGGGAAAGTATTCGTGAGTGCAACGCCTCGGCAGGTGATCCAGGCAACCCGGATATGGTGGCCTTCCTGGGTTGGGAGTGGAGCCAGGTCAGCACTGACCCTGGCAAACACTATGGGCACAAGAACGTAATATTTCTCGATACGGCAGAAGGACAGGTGCCGGAGCGGGCAATTGCAGCGCCGCGCGAGAAACTGTCGCGACCTCCAATGGGGCGGGTTGCCCAGTTGATGATGTCGCTGATGGACTTTGAGAACCGTGAATTCTATCTCGGCATTCAGCAGTACTATGACGAAATAGCGGACACACCCCTGTGCGCAGGCGGTTTGGATGTACGTGACTTACCCGCGGATTGTCTTGAGGTCGCGGAGGACCCAAGGGCGCTGTTCACCAAGCTGGATGAATGGGGCTTCGACAGTATTGTGATTCCGCATGGCAATGCCTGGGGGCTTAACACGCCCGCCTCGACCACCCTGGACAAGCAGTTGAGCCGTCAGCAGCATGACCCGCAGCGGCAGATACTCTTTGAAATCTACTCCGGTCACGGTAACTCAGAGGAGTACCGGAAGTGGCGTGCGGCGGTAAAAGGTGACGATGGAGGCCTGGTCTGCCCCCAGCCCAGCGACGATTACCTTCCCTGCTGTCATCGCGCCGGAGAAATTATACGCCAGCGTTGCGAGGATGCGCAGGAGAGTGCCGCAGAGTGCCAGCGACGTGAGTTCGAAGCCCGCCAGCATTTTGTTGATGCAGGCAACTCCGGCCATCTGACTGTTCCCGGACAGCAGGTGACCGACTGGCTGGGCTGCGGTACCTGCCCGGACTGCTTCAATGAGCCCATGGATCATCGGCCCGCAGCCACCGCGCAGTATGCCCTGGCAATTACTGGTTTCGAGGCGGGTCGCGGACCCTTGAATTTTCGCTTTGGTTTTATCGGTTCCAGCGACAATCATCGTAGCCAGCCGGGCACAGGTTACAAGGAAGTCGCGCGTAAGTTTATGACTGAATCTTTCGGCTCCAGTAATCCGCGGATTGCCAGCAAGATCGGTGATCAACGCGAGCCGCAGCCTTTTTCTGTGCCCCTTGCCGCTGACAACAGCGTGGGTTTGCAAACGGCGCGGAATATGGAGCGGCAGAACTCCTTCTGGCTCACTGGTGGCCTGGTTGCCACGCACAGTGGCGGGCGCGACCGCCTCGCCATATGGGACAGTCTCAAGCGCAAGGAAGTGTATGCCACGTCCGGCGACAGAATACTGCTCTGGTTCGATCTGCTCCAGGGCGATACTGCCATGCCCATGGGCTCTGAACTTGGCAGTGCCACCAATCCACGCTTCAGGGTGAGCGCAATGGGCGCTTTGCGGCAGCAGCCAGGGTGCCCTGACTACGTTCACCGTACGCTGGGCGACGACAGGG
>JAUIIQ010000304.1 GCA_030431585.1 Gammaproteobacteria bacterium
GACCGTTGCCTTGTCACGGCGAGGTTTGGCTGCGGCAAGTCGCCCTTCAGAAGCGGAATCAGTCTGTGGCGCTGTGCGCAACCAGTGCGCCTCGTCCACCTCGAAATCACGCAGGATCCCGTCCAGGGTACGACCTATTCGCGTGGTAGTGCCAATCGCCGGTAACCTGGGCCAGGTGGCCCGTTCGCCCGCGTGTAACAGTTTTACCATTTCCTCCTCATCAAGCATTTTGAGGATATCCAGCAGCCGCGTGTCGCCGAATCCGGGAACAATATTTACGTCGGCCTTGTACTGTTGGTCTATAACCGCATTTAGTGCCTCCATAGCGGTAGCCAGGCGCGGCCCCACTTTGGCACGGTGCTGCACGAAATCGAGCCAGCCACGCACCGCCTGTTTGGTGGCGGCTACCGACGCATCCGAAACAATTTTCCTGATGCCCGGCTTCATATTGGCGTCACGGCCAAGCCCGGGCAGCACCTGGCTGACTATAAAGTGATTCACGCCATACATGCGCGCCAGGCGCTTGGCCGGAAGGTCCTGGGAAAAGGATCCGTCTATCCACCGGCGCGAGGGCAGGTAAGGCTTGATCTTCCCGTGTTCATCCCGGGCCTCCAGTTGCACCGATGGAAATATTCCCGGTATTGCCGAGCTGGCCAACACAGCGGAGCGTAGGGTGACATTGGGCGAGGCAATGTGGTTCAAAAGGCGCGACGTCTGCCGGGGCTCAGCGGGAGAGATGGTGATATTGATGCTGCGCCCGGTTTTTTCGTAGGCTTCGAGAAAAGTCATATCCGGTATCATCCGCGCCATTTCACGCTTGATAGCACGCATATCGATCTTGTTAGCCATACCAATGCCGATCTTGATGTCCGCGTTATTGGTAGTGAGCTCCCGCGCAAGATGATTATTTTCGAACAACGCCAGATATTCAGCGTCTGTATGCGTGCCGACAACGGAAGCCACGAATGCGCCGGCACTGGCACCTGAGATCACCACCGGGCAAAGCTGCTGCTCAATCAGCGACTTGAGTACACCAAAGTGAAAATAACCCAGGGTGCCACCACCGCTGAGCATCAGCGCGGAACGCCCATAGCAATGGCTGGCGCGCTGGAAAAACTCTATGCGCTCGGCCCAGGGTATGCTTTTCAGGCGCTTTGGAGACAACTGCTGCAGGGACTCACAGATCTCGTTGATATATTCTTCTATAAGCAGCTTGGTGCCGCATTTTGCCTTCTGGTAGAGGGCGGATTTACCCATCCCCGCCATATTGCCGTGAATGCCTTCGTTGAGCGCAAACAACAAGCCCTGGTCGTCGCCTTTTTTACGCAGCCTTTTCAGCCGACCCAGGCGTATCGCAATATTGGCATGGTCATACAGGCCTGACTCATCCCTCGCACGCCAGACCTCAGCGCCGGTTTCCCTGTCGTGCGCCTGTGCCAATTCAAACCACTGCTCAAAGCTTTCAGCCTGCTGCATATCCTGCTCGATTTTTTTCAATTCCCCGGATTTGAAATTGAACAAGCTGTTCTGAGTAGCCATGTTGACCCCTTATTGTGCGCAGCAACGGATACTTCGCATTTGCACAGCATTCTAGAGCACGAAAATAGAATTTGCCGCCTAATCCGTGCGGGATTATGCGCCTGGTTCAACTTGCCTTCTTACGCAGCGTAAATCGCCGGCCTGCACGTCCGAGATTTGCATCCGAGTCGGCCGCACTGATCGGTCATTCCACAGACAGCAAAGGAGGAAGGACCAGCTCAATGCCGCGCCGGTCTACTCCACCGTCACCGACTTCGCCAGGTTCCTTGGCTTGTCCACATCGGTGCCCTTCTGCACAGCCACGTGATAGGACAGCAATTGCAAGGCTACGGTGTAAACGATGGGTTTGAGCACCTCAGGGCAGTGCGGCATGTTCAATACCTGCACGCGCGGTTCACTACTGAAGCCGGCCTGACGATCAGCGAACACAAACAGCTCTCCACCACGCGAGCGAACTTCTTCAAGGTTCGACTTGAGTTTCTCCAGCAATTCGTCGCCGGGGGCGACAGCGACCACGGGCATGTCATCATCCACCAGCGCCAGGGGGCCGTGCTTCAGCTCTCCGGCGGGATAGGCCTCGGCGTGTATATAGGAAATTTCCTTGAGTTTGAGCGAGCCTTCCATGGCGACCGGGTACTGGATACCGCGGCCCAGAAACAGCGCGTGATGCTTGGGAATAAACGCTTCCGACAGCTTCTCGATAGTCGCATCCAGCTCCAGGGTTTCCTGCACATAATCCGGCAGGCGCTGCAGCGCATTTATCAATTCTTCCTGCTTGTCGACCGAAAGGCCGCGGCGCTTGCCCAGGGCAACGGTGAGCAACAACAGGGCGACCAGTTGGGTGGTGAACGCTTTGGTTGAGGCGACCCCGATTTCGGCACCGGCCCTGGTGAGAAAGACCAGGTCGCTCTCGCGCACCAGCGAGCTGTTGTCCACATTCGCGATGACCATGCTACCGACAAACTCGTTCTCGCCCGCGTTACGCAGCGCAGCCAATGTGTCGGCGGTTTCACCGGACTGGGAGATCGTCAGCAGCAGCGTACCCTCGTGCTGGACACGCTTGCGATAGCGAAATTCAGAAGCAACCTCAACCTCGCAGGCAATCCCCGCAATTTCTTCCAACCAGTAGCGAGCCACCATTCCCGCATGAAAGCTGGTCCCGCAGGCGACAATC
>JAUIIQ010000073.1 GCA_030431585.1 Gammaproteobacteria bacterium
TGCCGATATTTTGCACCGCTGGCACAGTGGCGACCTGCGCTGTGACATCCCCTGTGTCATATCCAATCATGAAAACCTCAGGAGTATGGTTGAGTGGCACGGTATTCCCTTTCACTATGTGCCGGTCGACAAGGACGACAAGGCGCCGGCCTTCGCTAAGATGGAAGATATCGTGCAGCGCCATCGAGGGGAGACCATTGTACTGGCGCGTTACATGCAGATCATTCCGCCTGCATTGTGCGAGCAGTATGCAGGGCAATTAATTAATATTCACCACAGCTTCCTGCCGTCGTTTATTGGCGCCAACCCCTATCAGAAGGCCTATGACCGCGGTGTAAAACTGATTGGCGCAACCTGCCACTACGTTACCGAGGATCTGGACGAAGGACCCATTATCGAACAGGACGTGGTGCGGGTTACCCACTCGTGCAGCAAAGATGACCTGGTGCGACTGGGTCGCGACGTGGAACAGTCGGTGTTGTCCCGCGGCCTGCGCTATCACCTTGAAGACCGTGTCATTGTTCGCGGCAACAAGACGGTCGTATTCAACCCATGACATGCGCCGCATCGGGCGCGGGAGGGTGACGAGAATGATTGCAGCAGACCTGCCGGACGGCGTGTTTCCTTCTGTTTGCCCCCTGGACTGCGCGGATACCTGCAGCCTCTCGGTAACCCGCGAGGAGGGTCGGGTGACGGCTGTGCGCGGCAGCAAGGCCAACCCGTTTACCCGCGGAAAAATCTGCGCCAAGGTCGCCAACGCCATGCCGGAACAGGTGCATGGTGCGCACCGATTGCAACAGCCGTTGTTGCGCAATGGCCCGCCCGGCAGCGGCGCCTGGCAGCCGGTCAGCTGGGATGAGGCACTGGATATAGTTTATGATCGGTACAGTGCTGTCATCGAGGAGTATGGCGCGCAGGCCATTGCCCCGCTGACGTACGGTGGCCCCATGGGTCTCCTCGCGGGAGGCTCTATGGACCGTCGGTTTTTCAATCGCCTGGGGGCCAGTCAGGTCGACTCGTCTCCGCTGTGTGCCGGTGTTTCCAGCGCAGCGTGGGACAGCGTTTTCGGGGATGTGGGAGGAATGCCCTACACCGAGATAGCCGATGCCAGTTTGATCGTGGTGTGGGGTAATAATGTTACCGCCTGTAATCTGCACCTGACCACCCTGATACGTGACGCTCGCAAGCGTGGCGCTAAACTGGTGGTGGTGGACCCCAGACGCACCCGAATCGCCGACGACGCCGACCTGCATATCCCTCTTTTACCGGGCACCGACGTGGTGCTGGCTTACGCCGTGGCGGCGCTGATTGATGCCGGGGGTGGCGTAAATCAGGCCTTCGTGGCGGATCATGTGCTGGGGGCAGACCGCTTTCTGGCCGCGGCTGCGGCCTACACGCCAGAGCGCGCAGCGCAACTGTGTGGCGTGGAGGAGCAGGCGATACGCCAGTTGGCCAACTGGTGGTGCACACTTGCCCCGGCGGCGATATCGGTTGGCGTGGGCCCGGAGCGAAATCGTAACGGGGGTGCTGGTCTCAGGGCGATGATGGCATTGCCCGCGCTCACCGGGAATCTCGGGCCGCGCGGGGCTGGCATTTGTGATGTGTCTGGTTTTTTCCCGGTCGCCGGTGACGCACTCTCGCAACCGCAATTGCGCCGCGATGACAGCCGTCAGTTCAATGTGCTCGACCTGCCTCGGCATATACTCGATCCGGGTTCGGCCTTACCCTTGAAAGCTCTGTTCATCTACAACCATAACCCGGTTGCCGTGCACCCAAGGGCAGAAGAAATGCGCGCGGCACTGCTTGACGAGTCAGTGTTTGTTGTGGGCTCGGACATCTCCATGACCGATTCCATGGCCTGCTGTGACCTGGTTCTGCCGGCGTCCAGCCACCTGGAGTATGGAGACCTGTATAAAGCGTACGGGCATCATTACCTGCAGCGCTCGGCGCCGGTGATCAAACCCGTGGGGCAGTCTGTTTCCAATATGGAGTTGTTTCGTCGCCTGGCCAGGCGCTTTGCTTTTGACGAGCCTTGTTTTCAGGAGACTGACGAGCAACTGATGGACCAGGCCATAGCAGCCGATGCGCCGGGTCTGGCCGGGCGCAGGCCCAGTGAGCTCGACCCTGACCAGGCAGTGGACATGAGCGCACAGCCCGGCGGGGTCGTATTCCGCGAACAGCTGCCCGCCACGCCCAGTGGCAAGGTAGAGTTGTACAGCGCGGCGCTGGAGGCAGACTGTGGTCAGGGCCTGCCACAGTTTCGCGAGTTGGCCGGGCAGCGCCGGGCGTTCGTCCTGCTCAGTCCCGCATCAGAGCAGCGCATCAATTCAACCTTTGGTGGTGTTGCGGGCTGCGGTGACGACCTGCGCTGTGCCATGCATCCCGACGACGCTGCGAAACTGGCCCTGTTGGATGGGCAGCCGGTGCGCCTGCACAACGACCAGGGAGCAGTAGAAATGCCGCTCGTTGTGAGTCGCAGAATCCGTCGCGGGACGGTGAGCGTCCCCAAGGGCGCCTGGCGGCGAGACAGCGCCACCGGGCAGACCATCAATGCGCTGATACCGGGACATAAAGCGGATATCGCCGGCGGTGCCTGCTACTACGATTGTACGGTGGATATCAACGCCTGCCCCTGAGAGTTGCCGCCTGTGAGTGCGACATTTTCTCGACTGTTACTGACGCGGATCATGCCGGCAGTGGATAGTAGGCACTGCGTATTGCACCTACCCTGTGCCGCTGCTAGTTTTTACTAAACAACTGGCGGAAACAGACTATGGCGACAATTACTTTCCTGGGTGCAGCACAAGAGGTCACCGGATCCTGTCACTTGCTGGAATCACCTGCTTTGGGTTCGGTCTTGCTGGACTGCGGTATGCACCAGGGTGGTGATGCAGTAGAGCGCATCCAGGACGAAGAGTTTGCTTTTGAGCCTGCGTCCATCGACGCGGTGCTGCTTTCTCACGCTCATCTGGATCACTGCGGCATGCTACCCAAGTTGTACCACGAGGGGTTTCGCGGCGACATCATCTGCAACCGCGCCACAGCAGAGTTGCTGGACGTGATGCTGCACGATTCCGTAGGGCTCTATCTGCGCGACCTGGAGCGCACCAATATTCGCAATGCGCGCCGGGGTCGGCCTTCAGTGGCTCCCATATTTGACATGGAGGACGTAGAGGGTGTGCTTGGCCTGTGCCGTGGACACGCCTACGGGGAGCGTATAGAGGTGGGTCCCGCCGGTGTCGTGGCCTTCCACGATGCCGGACACATACTTGGCTCGTCTATTGTCGAGGTGGTGATCAACGAACAGGACCAGCAAAAAACGCTGGTATTCTCCGGCGATCTTGGCAAGCACGATTCGGTGTTGATGAATCAGCCCACGACGCTGCAGAAAGCCGATGTCGTACTGCTGGAGAGCACCTACGGAGACCGGGATCACCGTGACGAAGAGAGCTCTATGTTGCAGTTGCGGGATATCCTCAAGGAAACCTGGCGTCGCGGTGGCAGCGTCATGATTCCCGCCTTTGCGGTGGGGCGTACGCAGGACGTGCTGTTTCACCTGGGGTGCCTGCATCATGAAGGTGAACTGGATAACTGGCAGGTCTTCCTCGACAGCCCCATGGCGATCGCGGTTACCCGTGTTTACGATCGCTGGCTGGACCTGCTCGATGGCGATGAAGTGCGCCACCTCAGCGATGTTCACAGAACCTCGCTGGAAACCTTTCTACCCACACTGAACCTGGCCATAGACACAGAAGAATCGATGGCCATCAACCGCATAAAAAGCGGAGCCATCATTATTGCCGGTAGCGGCATGTGCACCGGGGGCCGCATTCGCCATCATTTCAAACAACGCATATGGGATAACCGCAACACCATCCTGTTTACCGGCTACCAGGCCAGGGGCACCCTGGGGCGAATAATTGTGGACGGGGCAAAGCAGGTGAAACTGTTTAATGAGGAGTATGTCGTCAAGGCGCAAATAGAAACCCTGGGAGGCTTGTCTGCGCACGCCGGCCAGCGTGGCCTGATGCAATGGATAGGCAACTTCCAGCCACAGCCGCGAACGGTGCTGGTGCACGGCGAGCCGAACGCTCAGGATGCCCTGCGCCAGAAGCTGTGGGAGGAACAGCGTCTTTCCGTGGAAATACCCGCACGCGGTGACAGTATCGTTTATTGATGCTGTCGATGCAGCATTAGCGCCGCTACCATCAGGACGATGGGTGCCAGACAAAACAACAGTATTGCCTGCCAGCTGATGGCGCTGACCGCCCAGCCTGCTGACAGGGACGCAATGGCCTGGGTGGAGAATACAACGGAGTCGTTCAGTGCCTGTGCGCGGTACTGTTCACCCTCTGCGTAGGCGGTGGGCAGTAAGGCGGTTCCGGCAACAAACAGAAAATTCCAGCCTATACCCAGCATTACCAGCTGCCCCCAGAAACCGAGTACCGACACGTCAACCAGACCGATGATGATGGTGCTGACATAGCAGAGCAGGCCCAGCAGCATCAGTCCGCGCACAGTGAAAGCCCTGAACAGCCAGGCGGTTAACAGTGACGGCAGGAACATGGCGGCAATGTGCGACTGAATGACCCACTTGGTGTCTTCCAGGCTGTGGCCGTGATGCAGGTGCATGCTGACAGGGGTTGCGGTCATGATAAATGACATGACCACGTAGGCCACGGCGCCACTGGTTACCGCCAGCAATAGCGTCGGGCTGGCCAGCAATTGTCGCCACGGTCTGCCAGCCGCCTGCTGGGCATGACTGAACTGCCTTGCCGGCGTGTAGAACGCCAGTATGGCGCCGCCGCATACAAAGCAGCCTATTGCCAACAGGAAGGAGCCACCGTACTCCACAGCGGTAAAGTCCTTGCCCAGTAAAGCCAGCTCCGGGCCAAGGAAGGCGGCAACAATCCCGGCGCACATGATGATTGATGCTGCGGTGGGGCCTTGTGCCAGCGGCACGCACTCCATGGCGGCGAAGCGCACTTGTTGCAGCGCAGCGTTGGTGGCGCCCAGCAGCAGGGCGCCGCAGCAGAACAGGCTGAAGCTCTGAGCCGCCAGCGCCTGTGCCGACAGTGCGCAGGCGCAAATACCCAGCCCCAGGAACAGGGCGAAACTGCGCTTGCGACCCAGTCGGGCCATAGCCCGTGCGGCAGGCAATACGCCCAGGGCGGTTCCCACCACCATCAGCGCAATAGGCAGTGTTGCCCACTCTTCGCTGCTGGCGAGACGGGCGCCGATGATACTGCCGACCAGCATCATCATCGGCGTGCCGGACATTGCCACGGCATTCATCGCGGCCAGCAGCCACACCATTTTAAACCCATGTTGCATCGGCGCAGCTTAGCCTAAAGCCGCGTACGTGGCAGCTGCGAGCGAGCGATATGTCACGCACAATGCGTTGAAAAACATTCGTTAAGGGTGCAGACTGCAGGTGTTTGCACTGTTAACAATAAAGCAGCGAGGCCGTGCTGGTCCGCCTCAAGGATAGATGATGAACAAGACCCCCGTTTCAAACCTTAACCTCACTTCACGCCGCGGCGCAGTTGTTGCCGCCGCCCTCAGCCTGGGCCTCCTGGCCGGCTGTTCAGACAGCAGCGACCGTTCGCGCACGCCAGAACCGGTCGTCCTGCCGTTCCAGGAACTCTTCGATCAGGGCATTGCTCGTTATATTGGTCAGTACACGCCTATGCTGTCGCAGGAGAGTAACGGCATCGTGAACCACAGCTTCGGCGCTGGCGACGGCCCGCTGTGCCTCGATGGCTCGGAGTACATTATGTCCACGCTGGATGCCGGCTCTGAGGATTTGCTGATCTACCTTGAGGGAGGCGGTGCCTGCTGGTCCGAGTTATGTGCGGCCACGCCCAGCGCAGACCCTGGCATTCCGCAAGTGGGTATTCTTGACCCGAATCGCCAGGATAACCCGGTGAGGGACTACAACGTTGCTTACTTCAATTATTGCGATGGCGGCATCCATGGCAGTGATATTGATTACGACACTGACGGTGACGGGCAGGCGGACCGCTTCCAGCGGGGCCTGCACAACCTGTCTGCCGGTTTGGACGTTACCCTGAACACATTCCCCTCTCCGCGCCGTATCGTGCTGATGGGCTCCAGCGCCGGCGGCCTGGGCACAACCCAGGCGCTGCCGCTGGTGCGCTACCAGTATCCGGGGGTGCGCATTGACGTGATCAATGATGCCGGCGTGGGCGTGGCACGGCCAAACCAGCCCGAGTATCTGGAATTACTGTTTGATGACTGGAACTCGCGAGCCTTCATTCCAGAGAGCTGCCCGGAGTGTATTGCCGAGGACGGCCACCTGTCTGACTACCACATTTGGCAGATGGACCAGGACCCTGATGTCCGCCGTGGCATGCTCAGCCACAGCGATGACCCGACCTTTGCCCTGGCGTTCCTGATGATCGGCTTTGATGCGTGGAAGGAAGCGCTTTACCCGGAAATGCAGCAGCTGGAAGATGCCCACCCTGATCGCAGCCACTACTGGATCCCTATCGGCGTAGGGCACACGTTCCTGCAGGCTGAACCGGACCGCACTGCCGGTGGCGTGCCGCTGATGGAGTGGATCTCACTGATGCTCGATGATTCGCCTGACTGGAAGTCCGAACAGGACTGAACGGTAGTCACACGCAATAAAAAACGGGCTCCTTTCGGGGCCCGTTTTCGTTGCGGCCAGGGGCCGTTGTCAGACGGTGCTCAGGCTGCTGCTGGCGCTGCCTGTGTGCCGCGAATCAGTCTGCCGGGGACCGCACCTGTGTATTGCCCGTTTTCCATGATCACTTCGCCGCTGACGATGGTTGCGATATAACCCCTGGCTCCCTGGAACATGCGTCTGCCGTCGGCGGGCAGGTCGAAGATGATCTCCGGCGCTTCCAGTTGCAGGGCGTCGAAGTCGATCAGGTTGAGGTCGGCTTTCATACCTACCTCCAGCGTGCCGCGATCCTCAAGGCCAACACAGCGCGCGGTGTCCAGGGTTTGCATTTTGACCGCGTCCTCCAGTTTCAAGCGGTGCCCACGCTGGCGATCACGGACGTGGTAGGACAGCATCTGCGTGGGGATACTGGCATCGCAGAGAACACCGCAGTGCGCCCCGGTATCTGCCAGTGAGAGCACGGTGCTGTCGTTTTCCAGCAGCTCAACCTGGCGGCTGAGGTCGCCTGCGCTGTAGCCGAAGCAGGGAAAGTAGATTACGTTCTTGCCGTCCCGCTCCATCATCAGGTCGTAACAGAGCTGCTGCGGTGGGATGCCGGCAGCGGCGGCGCGAGCAGCGATACTGTCTTCAGGACCGGGCTCGTAATTGGGCGGGCTGCCCAACTCGTAAAGCTTGTCGTAGCCGCTGAGGATGGTATCCATGAATTCATCGCCCATCTGTGGCAGGTCTTCAGCGAGGATGGCGGCGCGCACTTCCGGCTTGCGCAGTTCTGCAAGGCGTTCCTCGTGCGACATCATGGAGAGCGGCGCATAAGCGGCGTGGAAGCTGAATGGGTTGATGGTGCCGTCCCAGGACAGCAACAGGTTAACCGGGCGGGCTCCCACATGCGGAATCAGTCTGGCGCCTTCTTTCGCGGCTTCGCGCACGTAGGCAAGCTGGGCCTGAACTCGCGGCCAGTCGGCTTCCTCCCGGAAGAAAAGCACGAAGTTGATCTGGCAATTGTTGGCGATGGAAAGGCGTTTCATCCAGTCCATTTCCTCTTCCCAATTGGTCCAGTCTGACACCACGCCATAGATCGCTTTACCATCCATCTCTCCGATGACTTTGCCGATGCCCAGGAGCTCGTCTTCATCAGCGTAGGTGCCAGGCATGGCCTGGTCTTCACGGGTAGTATGCAGTTCTGTGCGTGAGGTGGTGAACCCAAGGGCACCGGCCTTGATGCCGTCGCGAACGATATCCGCCATTTTACTGATGTCTTCGGCGCTGGCTTTCTCATTGTTGGTGCCGCGATCGCCCATCACGTAGGTGCGTACCGCGCAGTGAGGCACCTGCGCGCCGACATCGATAGCACGTGGGAATTTTTCCACCGCATCCAGGTATTCGGGGAAAGACTCCCAGTCCCAGCTGACGCCTTCGTGCAGGGCGGAACCGGGAATATCTTCCACGTCCTCCATCACTGCGATCAGTCGGTCATGGGCAGCGTCAGTGGGTTCACAGGGCGCAAAGCCCACGCCGCAATTGCCCATAATCAGGGTGGTGATGCCGTGATTGGCCGCAGGGCTGCAGGTAGGGTCCCAGGTGCACTGGCCGTCCATATGGGAGTGGACATCCACCCAGCCCGGGGTCAGCAGGTTGCCGCCGGCATCAATTTCCCGGCTGGCGTCACCCGCAACCTCGCCCACCGCGGCGATGCGGCCATTCTTGACCGCCAGGTCGCCCTGGAAAGGGGGGCGACCGGTGCCGTCTACGATTTTTGCATTGCGAATAAGCAGGTCGTACATAGGGGTATTCTCCTGTGCTGGATTCCGTGGGTAACCATACGCCGGGTGGCCGCTAAATTCACTAGCTGCCCCCGGCACAGAAGCGCCCGGCACTGCGGATAACGAATTGGTGCAATCTGTTGGACCGGTACGTGGTGGGCTCGCCTTTATACTGCGCCTTTGTTCGCGACTGGAGAAAAGCATAATGCAACGTCTGGCAGGTAAAGTAGCAATTGTCACGGGCGGAGCCCGCGGTATGGGCGAGGCCACTGTGCGCCTGTTTGTAGAGCATGGCGCAAAGGTGGTGATTGGCGACATTCTTGAAGAGCAGGGTCAGGCGCTGGCCGACGAGCTTGGCGAGGCCGCGGAGTTTTGCAATCTCGACGTCACCGTCCAGGAGGACTGGGATGCTGCCGTGGCGGCCGCCGAGGCGTTGGGCCCGTTGAACGTGCTGGTAAACAACGCCGGCATTCTGCATATGGCGTCCATTCTGGATACCACGCCTGAGGATTACCTGCGCGTGGTCAAGGTCAATCAGCTTAGTGCCTTCATGGGTATTCGTTCTGTGATCAACCCGATGAAGGCGGCGGGCAGCGGCTCTATTATTAATGTTTCGTCAATTGATGGACTGCATTCATCGGCGGGGCTCAGTGCCTACTCCTCAACCAAGTGGGCTCTGCGTGGCCTGAGCCGCTCCGCCGCTATCGAGTTGGGGCAGTACGGTATTCGCGTCAACACTGTCCACCCCGGTGGAATATTCACTGAGATGGGAGGCAAGGGCGTGTTGTCCGAGGAAGAGATGAATGCCTCGGTATACAAGCACTTTCCCATACCACGGGTAGGCCAGCCGGAAGAGGTGGCCAACGTAACATTGTTCCTGGCCACGGATGAGGCTAGCTATAGCACGGGTACCGAGTTTGTCGCCGACGGTGGATGGTTTGCGGGCATGCGCAATCCCGGTATGCCTTGCTCCTGACCCTGTTTTACCAGAGCTGATAGGTGACCCGGATGCCCAGTGAGCGGGGCGCGTTGACGCTAACCGCGCCCGCCATGGTATGCGGCGCGGCCAGCCAGACGTCACGGCCGCTGTCTGCGTCGCTGATATTCTCCGCATAGGCAGTCATGCGCCAGAGCCCATAGCTGGCGGTCAGGCTGCCATCCCATTGCGTGAGCGACCCTGCGCACAGGTCCTGTCGCGCGCAATAGGCCTCCCTGTAGAGGTACTCAAGTACAGCCTCCATGCTCACCCAGCCCCAGCGCCACTGCCCCGATGCAGACAGCGCAAGCTGGTTGCGCGGTGCCGGCAGGGCGCCGTTGCTGTGGCCCCAGCTGCCACCGATGTTCAGGTGTTGATTCCATATCCAGTGCCATTGGGCTTCCACGCCGACAGCGTGACCAGAGCCGGCTCTCAGGTCGTCCAGATCCTCCAGATCGTAATAGTAAACCGCAGTGGCTGTGTGCAGGCGGCCATTCAGGTATTGCCCTTTGTGCCCCAGTTCCAGCGCTGTCAGGCTGTCGGGTTCAATCGGGGAATGTGCTGCAACGCGGGCGCCGGGGTCACCGTGACCGGTGTTGGCTGCCGCATAGAACAGCTGCCCGCGCCAACTGTAGTCCAGGCCTAGATGCCAATCCAGGTAGTCATCTTCCCGATCATGTTCAGATTCTTTTTCTTCGTTGGTATAGCGCAGACCGGCGCTGATTCCGATTCTGTCAGTGAGTGACCATGTCGCACTGCCCCAGGCAGAGGACGCTGTGATGCGCGGATCAGGTATTTCAGCGGACTGTTCGTCGCTTTGATACCAGGAGAGGCCATTGTCAAAGTTGAATCGCCCGGCGAAGTCCGAATACCAGGTCAAGGTCTGCGCATCAGCCTCGCTGCGATCTGTGCTCTCGCGCTGATACCAGGATGCCGTGTGCTTGAGTCGCTGCCCACCCAATGCGATCTCGTTGACCAGGGAAGCACTGTCCAGCTCATTGTCGTCTGAGTCGCTGTGCACCAGCTGTAACGTTGAGTACCAGAGATTGGTCCAGTGGTAGGTGAATGCTCCGCGCAGGTACTGCGTGTCACGGCTCCCATCGTCGCCCGGCGTGTACCTATGGCCTTCACGGTGTGGCTGCTGTCCGGCAGAGCCAGCCACGGACATTGAAAACTGGTCGGTGATCGGCCCGCGAATCAGTCCCTGCAAAGCCCGGTAGTCATCGCTACCCAGCTCGGCCAGTACCTTGCTTTGCCATGTGGCGGTGGGTTGCGCCGAATACAGGTTGATAGCGCCGCCCAAGGCGTTATATCCGCTGCGCACGCCACCGGGACCGCGAATAATTTCAACCCGTTCCAGGTCAAAAAAGCTGGCTGAGTCTATCCCTGCGCTATCGCCCAGATAAATACCATCGCTGAATACCGCAATGGCGGGAGCGACGCCTGGCCGGTCGATTACAGCGCCCAGGCCGCGCAATTGCAGCGGTCCTTCGTGGCTGTAAGCCGTCAGGGCCGGGCTGCGCAGTGCGATCTCCTGTGTGGTATTGATCCCGAAACGGTCCAGGTCGCCAATGCCCAGCACTGTCGCCGACACCGGTGCCTGTAACAGGGGCACGGGAGAGGGCCGGGCGCTGATGACCTGTTCCGCAAGCGATTGTGCGCCGCCAGGCTGTGCTGCCGTCAGGCACAGTAGCGCTGACAGCTGTAAACAGGCGGGCTTCATGCGCAACGATACTTATCCAGTGCGGGAGCCAGTTCGTCAAAGCCCTTGTATCTGTAGAGTGCGGCAGGCGTGTTGTCGATGGCAGCGAATAGAGCAGGGAGTGCGCCATCGATGTCCGCCAGCATCTCCAGCGGGTGCAGGTAGACTCGGATGGTGAATGCCACAGCGTGGCTGTCTGGCAGGCGTATCAGGGACTGGCGCTCGCAGCGATAGAAAAGAGGCGTGTTGCGCTGCACACGCGGCTCTTGGTGCGGCAGCTGCTGCAAGTTGTTACCGGCCTGCACCGCCCAGTTGAAACGCACCACCGGATGACTGGGACGCAGATGCATGAAGAAGCGATCAATCTTGTCGCTCAAGCGCGGGTGGAACCCCGGGATCGGGTCGTGAATGTCGCGCAGGGTGTGACCAAATTTTTCCTCCAGATACCAGTGACTGGCGCTGCAAAGGCTGGCGGCAGTCAGGGTGTACTGGTCTTCATCTCGCTCCATGATGACCAGATCATCGGCTACCAACAGGGAGCAATGCCACAGTGGCTCTGGCGCCTCCGTGTCGACGCTGAAGTTTCCCGGCAGGCAGCGTAGCCGGCCGTTCTCCAGCTGATAGTTGTCTGGTTGCTGGCTCAGTAGATAACTTTGCAACAGTTGCGCCAATTCGCGCTGTGCCGGCAGCGATGAGGGCAGGGTTCGGTATACCTTCGTGTCGTTTTGCCGTCGTTGTTGCAGCTTGTGCCGGTGATAACGCTCAATGTCGTCATCGGTTTCTATCCACGCCAGCGGCTCCATGGGAGACAGGCCCATCAGCAGAACCTCGGGGTTGTCCATATGTGGCAGGTAACGGGGGTGGCTGTTGTGATGGAGCATGGGGCAGCATTATAAGCGTGCCTGTCCTGAGGGGGCCACGCGAATCTGCTGGCGCCAGCGGCAAGACGTTGGCAGCGTGGGTCAAGCATGCAAACCCTGTGGCATTATCCGTAAGGGCAAGCTGGCGGTCAGCTACCCGCTTGTTTACTATACGACTGTACAGCGACCTTTAAAAAAACAGGGGGCTATCATGCTTTCCAAGTTCGACGATTACCCGATACACCAGACTGCCGAGCCGGTTCTGCACACCGCCTCCAGTGACCGCTTCCACTACGACCGATATTGGTACAACGCCCACGCGCGTGATGCCAGTTTCTATTTTGGCGTGGGCCTGTGTCGCTATCCCAATCTCGGCATTCTCGATGGCAGTCTCAGCCTGGCAATTGGCGGCAGGCAGTATGCTTTTCACGGTTCCTGCCGTGCTCCCCAGGAGCCGACGGACCTGAGCATAGGGCCGATGGAACTGCAGATACTGGAACCCATGGGTCGCCACCGCCTGGTGATAGCCGAGAACGAAACCGGTATCTCCTGTGACCTGGTGTTCACGCCGCGCACCGCCTGTATCGAAGAAGGGCGCCAGACCCTGCGCAATGATCGACACGTGGTGATGGACGCCACACGCCTCGATCAGTTCGGATTCTGGTCAGGCTGGATTCGCTATGAGGGCCAGGAATTGAAGGTGGACGGCGCCAGCACCTTTGGTATCAAAGACCGCTCCTGGGGCATCCGCCCTGTGGGTGACGCCTACACGGGTGGTGCGCCGATGTCCGAGTTCCAGGCAGTGCATTTCAACTGGATGCCTATCCACTGGGAAGATGAATGCAGTCTGGCGGGCTGGTTTGAGGATGCGGAGGGTCACCAGTGGCACACCGACCAGGGCTTCCTGCCGGTGTATGCCAGCATGGAGGATATTCCCGGAACTGTGGACCCTGCGGCGCGCACCTGGCAGGGCAAAGTGGCGCACAAGTTGACCAACATTCCCGGTACCCGGCGGGCGAAAGCTGCGGTGGTCACCATGAATGATCGTTCAGGCGAGAGCATGGAAGTTACCCTGGAGCCGCTTCTGGTACACCGCATGAAGGGTCTGGGTTATCAGCACCCTGAGTGGGGTCACGGTAAGTGGCATGGTGAACTGGTGATCGCCGCCGAAAGCTGGACCGACAGCGAGCTAGACCCCCTGGCATTGGAAAATCTGCACGTTCAGCAGATCGTCATAGCCCGCTGCGGTGACAAGGTGGGCCACGGGGTGCTGGAGCAAATGCACATAGGGCCGTCAGTCAGTCACGGCTTTGACGACTGGTTCGACGGCGCAAAGGAGTCCTGAGACAGCCACGGGTGGCGAGGGCTGGCGTTCAGCCCTCGCCCATATACTTGTCTGAATCGAAGGTTTTCACCGCTTCCGGGTTAAGCACAACGATAACGCTGAGCACCATGCCGTTGATGAAGCCCTCCGGAAACATGATCAGCGTCATCAGGGGCCAACTCTCCAGTGCCAGGGGTACCCGTTCGTGTTCCCCGGCCAGGTAGAGCAGGCAAAGGCCTGCGACTGCCAGCCCGAGGGCGGCCAGCGCACCGCCGCCAAAGCCGGCGCCCAGCAGATAGACAAACAGGTTGCTCTGTGGGCGCCTGCGCAACCAGTACACCAGCAGTCGCGACACTGACGCCGGTACCAGTACCGTCACCAGCCAGGCCGCGGCGGCTGCCGTGATCGGCTGGCCGATGAGCAGGGCATACAGGCAGCTGGCCAGGGCACCCAGGATAAGAGTGAAACGCCAGCCGACCAGCAGGGTGACGGTGGTAACACCCATAAAGTGCAGCCATAAGCCTTCAAACACGCGCACGGAAATCAGCCACAGCACCACCAGAAACAGCAGGCTGGCAAAAAACAGATGCTGGCGCAGTGGTACCTGCCACATCGCACGCCATTCGGCGTAGCGTAGCGTCGGCAGTAGAACCAGGAGGGCCAGGGCAGAGCACCACCAGGTCAGGGCGGTTGGCATCAGGACAGGGTCGATGAACATGACGATGTACTGCTTTCAGTCCTGGACTTTGCCGCGCAGTGTTTTCACCCTGCCGCGGTGGGTTTTGCTGTCCATGCGCTTTTTCTGCGCATTGCGGCTGGGCTTGGTTGGCCGGCGCTTTTTCTGCGTTTTCGCTGCGGCACAGATCAGCAGGCGCAGCCGTTCCAGTGCGTCATCGCGGTTTTTTTCCTGGCTGCGGAAGCGCTGGGCTTTGATGACGATGACACCGTCACTGCTGAGCCGCGCATCACGCAGGGCCAGCAGGCGCTCCTTGTAGAATGCTGGCAGCGATGACGCGGCGACGTCGAAACGCAGGTGTATGGCTGAGGAAACCTTGTTCACGTTCTGACCGCCGGCTCCCTGTGCGCGGATGGCCTGAATGTCTATTTCATCCAGCGGCAGGGAAACGCTGGAGGATAGCTGAAGTGCCTTCATGACCATTTTGCCCGTATCGCTATGTGGCATACTGTTGAAAAAATAAACGCAGTCAATCTCACGGTGATTTCATGCGCACGTTCATTCTCGTATTGTTCTTTCTTGGTCTGTCTTTGTCCACTGCCGCAGCCCAAAGGCCCAATATCATTATTATGGTGGCCGACGATCTTGGTTGGTCTGATGTAGGCTTCCACGGTGGTGATATTGATACGCCTTCGCTGGACCAGCTGGCCGCTGAGGGCGTCGAATTGTCCAGGTTCTAT
>JAUIIQ010000074.1 GCA_030431585.1 Gammaproteobacteria bacterium
ACCTGCCTGTTCAGCAGTGTGCAAAACGCCAGGCACCAGCCCTGCCGGCAAGTCCCTGGCCACCTGACGCAACAGTCGTCGCCTGTAGCCCTGCGCCTGCCGGTAACCCTCCAGCGAGGGAAAGCGGCACATCACAATCATGGCGTCCTGCGCCAGGCCAAGGCGAGATACGCCGCTGTAAAGCCCAAGATAGGAGCCCACCATCGCCGTGATAGACCGGGTGAGGTGGAGGTAATCACCGCTCACGGTGATTCCCTGCCGACTCATGACTGTGCCCAGGCCAACGGCGAGTTCAAGCCGCGTTTTCAAGCCCTCCACGCCCTCCTTGTACAGGGCTAGGGGAAAGTCCATGCCCATGGGTTTGACCTTACTCTCCGCCAGCGCCTGACGAATATAGACGAGCATTTCTGCACGCCGGGGAAGCAATGCTTGCTGATCTGTGCCCAGGGCGATCATGGCGTCGGCAATGGCCTGCTCGTCGGCGGACAGTATCGCCTGCAGGTAACGCAGCACGGGGCGCCAGATGGGGGCGATATCAACGCTGTTGCCCCAGTCGATAAAGTAAAGACGCTGCTGTTCATCGACCAGCAGGTTGCCAGGATGCAGGTCACCATGAAACTCACGATAAACAAACAGGTGCGACAGCACCGTATGCAGGAAGGCGCGCCCAACCTTACGTCTCGCGCGTAACGCACCGCGTTTGCCCAGATGACTGAACGCCCCGGACAGGCTGTTGGCGCCTTCTATGTATTCCATTTCTATGACTCGGCGCGTTGTCTGGTAAACCTGCGGCACGTGCCAGCCTCCGGTGTAGGCAGCGCGTTCGGCAAATCGCGCCTGCACCGCGGCTTCAGCCTCAAAGTCCAGTTCCGCGCGAAAGCCGTCGACAAACAGATCGACCTGGTCCAGCCAGGAACTGAGAAAAGGAGATAGCTTGGAGTGCGGCGCCCAGTACTGGCTGCTGAGAATAGCCAATTTGATTACGGTTTTACCGATTACAAATTCACGCTCCAGGTTGTGACGGCCTACCTTCACCACAACCGTGCGCAGTTCCTGTCGTCCACGCCGGTTGCGCACCGGCTTTTCGGCGACAAAAACAGATGCTATAGACCCCGACTTCAGCGGCTTTGAGGCATCAAAATCGTAGTAACGTTTGCCCGGCAGCTCGCCGAAGCTTTCCAGAAAAGCCTGTTCCACCTCCGTCGGCGTCATCGGCTCAACGTCTTCCTGGAACACTTCCAGCGCCGCACTGATCTCATCGGGAAGAAAATCCGAGCCGGATGCAGCCACCTGTGCCATCTTGATGAAGAAGGGACCAAATTCGCGCACCATCTGCGCGACAATAGAGGCCTGGGCGGTAAAGTCTTCCGGGTCAGTATCGAAGAAGGCGCGAATATAGGCCAGTGCGCCGATCTGACGGCGGAAAATCTCCAGATCCGAGCGCAGCATGCCGGTTTCGTTGAAGATCTCCTTCAGGTGACGGCTATTGCTGTTGCGCATGTGTTTCAGTTGGTTGATCACACTAACCAGCAGCGGCTCATAGGCGTTGGCCACTATGCGCGCCACGTCAAGGCTTACTTCGCCTAGCCCTTTCAGCTCAGGCTCGCTCATCAGATCGTTGAAGAAGTTCCAGAAGTCGTCGCTGATCTGCTCGGGGATGGGAATCACCGAGCGTGCGGTGAACTGGTCCATCAGGAAACGCAGTAGATTTTCCGTGCTTTCTTCGTTGGGCAGGATATTGTCGTCGCGCAGGCGCCGCGTCAGTTGTGTCAGCTGTGCAGTAAGCGGGTGCTTCTGCAGGGACTCAAACAGTGCGTCCAGCACCTCATGCAGTTCGGCCTCAGTGATATCTGTGTGGCGATTGAGCAGGTTCGCCAGTGGACGCATGGCGGCATACACCCTGGCCATGGCCGAGGCGTACTCCCCGGTAGAACGCAGTACGCGCCCGGTTTGCTCCCTTAAAACGGGCAGCCACTCTTCCAGATTGATGTTGTTTGGAGCGTCTGCTGAGGTATCAGATTTTGGCAATACTGCGTCCAGGCCGAGAAGGCTCACGGAAAATCGAAATCCAGGGAAAAGTCCGGGGGCGCAAGCGTGTGCCCTGCCCCTTGCTCAGAATCGCATTGTCTATGATCAATCCGCGCCGGACAAGGGCGAATCTCAGGGCAGTACTTTCTTGTACGGTTTGACCACGACCTTGCGAGTAACACCGTGCAGGGCGTAGGGATCTGAATCTGCCCAGGCCTGTGCCGCCTCCAGCGACTCAAAGTCGGCGACGATCAGGCTGCCGGTAAACCCGGCATCGCCCGGGTCCTGTGCGTCCACGGCAGGGTGTGGCCCGGCTATTAGCAGCCGGCCCTGTTCGACAAGCTCCTGTAATCGTTGCAAGTGTGCGCTGCGATTGGCCTGGCGTCCGGCCAGGCTGTTGGCAACATCCTGCGTCATGATGGCATACCACATTGTCTTGTCCTTTCCTGTCAGCCTGCGGGTATTGATTAAATCAATAGTGCCACATAGAGCGAATCAAGTTGAGCAATGATTCATAGCTTTCTATGATGCTTGCCCCTCACCGCAAATCGGAGTGCCCCAATGTACCAGTTCAGCGAACGTTCTCAACAGCTGCAAGCGCAACTGCAACACTTTATGCAGGAGAACATCTACCCGAATGAGACTGTGTATGCGCAGCAACTGCATGATGCCGAGGATCGCTGGGCGCCGCTGCCGATCATGGACGAACTCAAGCAGAAGGCAAGGGCTGCCGGCCTGTGGAATCTGTTCATACCGCCCAGCCTGGCGAAATTCGCCGACCACGAAGGCCTGAGCAATTTTGATTACGCTCCGCTTGCCGAGCAGATGGGGCGTGTGCTGTGGTCACCGGAGGTGTTCAATTGTAACGCCCCGGACACCGGCAACATGGAAGTGTTCATGAAGTACGGCAGCGAGGCCCAGCAGGCGCAATGGCTGGGTCCCCTGCTCGCAGGCGAGATACGCTCCGCTTATGCGATGACGGAACCCCAGGTAGCCTGTTCCGATGCAACCAACGTTGAACTGCGTATAGAGCGAGACGGCGACGAATGGGTGCTTAACGGTCGCAAGTGGTTTACCTCCAACGCCATGTACAAGCGCACGGCGATTTTCATCGTGATGGGCAAAAGCGACCCTGACAACAGCAATCGACACTTGCAACAGAGCCAGGTGCTGGTGCCCCGTGACACACCGGGAGTGGAAATCGTGAGGGCTCTCACCACACTTGGCTATGATGATGCACCCCTGGGCCATGCCGAGATGAGATTTGATAACGTGCGCGTGCCACTGGACAACATGCTGCTGGGTGAGGGCCGTGGCTTTGAGATTGCCCAGGGGCGTCTTGGCCCTGGCCGCATTCACCACTGTATGCGTTTGATTGGTATCGCCCAGCGCTCTCTGGAGCTGGCCTGCCAGCGCTCGGTGTCGCGCACAACATTCGGGCGCACGCTGGACCGTCATCAGTCCGTGCGTGAAGACATTTCACGCTGCTTCTCGGAAATTGAAATGGCGCGACTGCTGGTCCTCAAGACCTGCGCGCGCATGGACGAGGTCGGCCCCAAAGGCGCTATGGATCTTATCGCAGCGAGTAAAACCAGCGTGCCTATTATGATGCAGCAGGTCATTGACCGGTGCATGCAGGTGCACGGTGCTGGCGGGTTGACAGAAGATTACTGTATGGCCGAAGGCTTTAACTATGCGCGCTGGTGCCGACAGGCAGATGGCCCGGATCAGGTTCACCAGATGGCTCTGGGAAAAATGATCATCAATCGCTATACGCAGGACTAGGGCCTGTTTACACCCATTGAGATAGCCCTGGTGCGCGGATAGTCGCCGGCTCGCCGGCGACGCAGGCTGCCCCTCCCGTCCGCGTCTGGTAGACTGCGCCGATGAATTCATGCGGCTGCCGGGACGGCTGGTGCCTACGGCACGTCCCGATCGCTGTTCACCACAGGAAACCTGAATGCCCCGGGAGTGGCTGCGAGACTACCGTAAGGATACCTTCGTCAGCGACCTGTTGGCTGGCACTATCGTAACCATCATGCTGATCCCGCAGTCACTGGCGTACGCCCTGCTCGCGGGGCTGCCAGCGGAGATGGGCCTTTACGCCAGCATCGCACCGCTTATTGCCTACGCATTACTGGGCAGCAGTCGCACGCTGTCAGTGGGCCCCGTGGCCGTGGTGTCGCTGATGACCGCCATGGCGGTGGCGAAGGTCGCGGAAGTCGGTACTCCGGAATATATGGGCGCGGCTATTGCCCTTGCCGCGCTGTCGGGCTTGATGCTGCTGTTGATGGGCTTCCTGCGTTTCGGTTTCCTTGCCAATTTCCTGTCTCATCCGGTGGTCTCCGGGTTCATCACCGCTTCCGCTTTTATCATCGCACTCGGGCAGGTCAGACACCTGCTGGGCGTAGATGCTCACGGCGACAACCTGCCAACACTACTGACCTCCCTGGCGAAGCATCTGGGTGACACGCATGGCATCACGCTTGTTACCGGGGTGCTGGCGATCGCCTTCCTGGCCTGGGCGCGACACAGACTGAAATCGATGCTCATCACTGCAGGACTGCGTGAGCAGTCCGCGGGCATCCTCGCCAAGGCCGGCCCCGTGGTGCTCATCCTCGCAGCCGTAGCCGCAAGTTACCTGTTCAATTTTCAGAACAGGGGCGTGGCGCTGGTCGGCTCAGTACCCAGCGGGCTTCCCTCTCTGGCGATGCCGCCAATGGACCTCACTTTGTGGTCGCAACTCGCGCTCTCGGCGCTGCTTATTTCCATAATCGGATTCGTCGAGTCTGTTTCTGTCGGTAAGACGCTGGCCGCCAAACGGCGACAGCGTATAGACCCAAACCAGGAACTGGTGGCGCTGGGTGGCGCCAATGTCGCCTCGGCGTTTTCAGGCGGGTTTCCGGTTACCGGCGGCTTTTCCCGCTCGGTAGTCAATTTCGATGCCGGCGCACAAACCCCCGCAGCCAGCATTCTGGCCGCCATCGGTATTGCCCTGGCGGCCTTGTTTTTAACTCCCCTGCTGTTTTACTTGCCCAAGGCCATTCTGGCTGCGACCATTATTGTAGCTGTAAGCAGCCTGGTAGACCTGCAACTGGTGGTCCGGGCATGGCGTTATTCTTTCGCCGACTTCAGTGCCATCGCGGTAACCATCGTCGCCACCTTGATGCTTGGTGTGGAGCTCGGTGTGCTCGCGGGTATCCTGGTGTCCGTGCTATTGCACCTGTATAAAACAACCCGGCCACACATTGCCGTGGTGGGTGCTGTGGCCGGTACCGAGCACTACCGCAACGTAGAACGTCACAACGTTATCACGCATCCTAACCTGGTATCGCTGCGTATAGATGAAAGTCTGTATTTCGCCAATGCAAGCTATCTCGAGGACTATATTTATGAACTGGTTGCAGGCAGCGAACAGTTGGAGCATGTTATCCTGCAGTGCACCGCAGTTAACGAGATCGATATGAGCGCACTGGAAGCGCTGGAGTCGATCGACCACCGGCTGCGCGAACAGGGACTGACGCTCAACCTGAGCGAAGTGAAGGGGCCGGTAATGGACGCCCTGCAAAGTGTGGATTTTCTGCAGCAGCTCTCCGGGCAGGTATTTCTCAGCCATCACCAGGCCGTGAAAGCACTAAAGAGAGACGAAATAGAGCCATACATTATCTGATCACTGGCTATGGCGTGGCAACAAACCGGGAAATAATCTGATATGGCTCAAAATCCTCTGTTGCGCGGCGGCGTATTCCTGCTGCTGGTCCTGATGATAGCGATTCTGGCAATACTGACCCGGGAAGAGCCCGGTGAGCCTGAGGATCCCTGCGCTAACCCACAGGCAGATATTTCTGCCGCCATCCTCGCCGACAACGAACATGACCGGGACGCGTTGGCCAACCGCGCAATTATAATGCGCGGCAAATGCTCCAGACCCGAAGGCGGGGAGCCGTCTTCTAGCGGCGGTAATTCAGCAGAGCCAGACTCCAATGCCGAAGCCGGCAACACCCTGGCTGCGGCAGGAGCATCTGCCGCCCTCCTGCCTGCACCACCCGACACTGTCTCCACGGCGACGGCGGGAGATATCATCGCCCATCGCTGTATGGTCTGCCATGGCTGTTACGACGCGCCCTGCCAACTCAAACTGGAGGCGCAGGCAGGGCTGGAACGCGGAGCGAGCAAAGACCGGGTGTATGACGGATCGCGCCTGATGGCAGCCAACATGACACGACTGTTTGACGATGCGCAGAGTGTTGAGGGTTGGCGGGAGAAAGGTTTTTATCCCGTTCTGGACGCGGACAAACCCGAAGCCGGCCTGATGTACAGAATGCTGGAACTCAAGCAGGCTCACCCGCTGCCCAGTGAAGGGCCCCTGCCGGCCGGGTTTGATTTCTCGCTGGCGCGTGAGCAGCAGTGCCCCAGGCAGGAAGAATTCGCCGCCTACTCCAGCGAAAAGCCTTACTGGGGTATGCCCTATGGACTCCCCGGCCTGAACACAGACCAGCACCAGACGCTGACAAAGTGGCTGCGCAGCGGAGCGCCGGCACCTGAACTGACACAGCTATCGGCCGCGTCCGAGGCGTTGTTAAAACACTGGGAGACGTTTCTCAACGGTAACACGGCGCGCCAGCAGTTAATGGCGCGGTACATCTACGAACACCTGTTCCTCGCCAGCCTGTATTTCGAAAAGACCGACACACCCACGTGGTTCCGCCTGGTGCGCTCCAGGACTGCACCGGGAAAGCCCCTGGACTTGATCAGCACCAGAAGGCCGTATGACGACCCCGGCGTGCAGCGCGTGTACTACCGCCTGCAGCGGATGCCGGTAACCGCCCTGGACAAGATTCACATGCCATATCGATTCGATCAGGACCGGATGGATTGGTACCAGACGCTATTCCTGCAACCTGACTATACAGTCGCCTCCCTGCCAGGTTACGAGCGTGAAGTGGCCTCCAACCCCTTCAAGGTGTTCGTCGACTTACCGATGATTTCCCGCTACCGATTCCTGCTGGAGGAATCGCGATTCACCATTATGAACTTCATCAAGGGCCCGGTATGCCGCGGTCAGGTGGCGCTCAATGTGATAGATGACCATTTCTGGGTGCTATTCGCCAACCCTGAACGCCTTGACATGGAAGTTGATGCACAGTTTCTTGCCCGCGAAATGAACAAGATGCGTATGCCCTCCCCATCCACTGGCACCGTGATCGATATCCTGAGTTGGCGTAAGTATGCCCGCGCACATGAAAAGTACCAACGCGCGCGGTCACGCTTCATTCGTGAGCAATTGTCGCAGGGAAGGCGGCTCAGCCTGAATTCACTATGGGATGGTGAAGGGCGCAATGCCAACGCCTCCCTTACTGTGTTCCGCCACTTCGATACGGCTACTGTAGAGACGGGCCTGATCGGCAATGTACCCAAGACAGCCTGGGTTATTGATTATCCCCTGCTGGAGAGAATTCACTACCTGCTGGTGGCTGGCTTTGATGTGTACGGATCGCTGTCTCACCAGCTGGAGTCAAGGCTGTATATGGATTTCCTGCGCATGGAGGGAGAGTTCAACTTCCTGTTGTTCATGCCCACGGAAAAGCGCCTGCCGATGTGGGATCACTGGTATCGCGACGCCCCCGAGGGCGCCCGCGAACACTTCCTGGAGCGCAGCGCGCTGCAGCAGGACACCACGGAAATACAATACCGCAGCGACGATCCCAAGGCTGAGCTGTTGGGCATCATGCGTGAACGCGTCCACGGTGCGAATAACAGTTCCTTCGCCTACAGGGGGCGCGGTGCCAGCGCCGAGACCGAGGCCACACTGGCTGCAATGGAGAACGCTGTGGGGGCCCACAACCGTTTCCTGCCAGACGTGAGCTTCATCAACGTACTGGGTGAAGAGCGCGACGAGTTCTACACAATGATACGCAATTCGGCCCACTCCAATATCGCCCAATTGTTCGCCGAAGACGAACGCCGGCTACCGAAGGAAGACACCCTGACACTGGTGCGAGGCTTCCTCGGCGCATACCCAAACTATTTCTTCCAGGTGGAGGAGCAGGAGCTGGCACGTTTCGCAGAACAAATAGCAGCCCTTGAAAACGCAGCTGACTACCAGCGCTTGCGGGAGCGCTATGGTGTGCGTCGCAACGCCCCCTGGTTCTGGCGCTTCGTCGACAAGGCCCACGCCCGCTACCGCTGGCAGGACCCTGTAGAATATGGGCTGTTTGATCTCAACCGCTACGCCGGTGACTGACTAGACCGGCGGTCGCCCCTGGGCCTTCTGCCAGATTTTGAGGAAGGCCCTTTCCATTGCACCTTCCGCTGCCAGGCCCAGTTTCTCCTGCCAGTTTTTCTTCAGCACGAAGCGCACATCAAATATATCCCAGTCTTTCAGCCGCTCCTGAATAAACGCGTCTGACGTCTGCAACGCGTCAGCTAGCCCCTCTTCCACCGCCTTTTTACCGTACCAGACCTCGCCTGTGGCTACCCTGGCGATGTCCAGTTGCGGACGGTTCTCGCTGACAAAATCCTTGAACAGGTCATGAGTGTCCTGCAGGTCCTGGACAAACTTCTCACGGCCTTTCTCGGTATTCTCACCAAACATGGTGACCGTCCGCTTGTATTCGCCGGCGGTAAACAACTCAAAGTCGATATCGTTTTTCTTCAGCAGGCGGTGGAAGTTCGGTACCTGCGCCAAAACACCTATAGATCCAAGCACCGCGAACGGCGCGGCAATAATACGATTGGCCACACAGGCCATCATATAGCCGCCACTGGCGGCCACTTTATCGACCGCGATCGTCAGCGGTACGCCCGCGTCGCGAATTCTCACCAATTGACTGGCGGCCAGGCCATACCCGTGCACCAGCCCTCCCGGGCTTTCCACTTTCACCAGTACTTCGTCTTTTTCACCGCACTGGTTGAGGACAGCGGTGATTTCCTCACGCAGATGGTCAGTAGCGCTGGCACGTATATCGCCATCAAAATTCAGCACATAGAGTCGTTGCCGGCGAGCTGTATCAGGGTCGGCATCTTTCGCGCGCTTACTCGCCTTGCGCGACTCTTTTGACGCCTGTTTCTGTTGTTTTTTCTCTGACTTGCGCCGGGCCTTGAGTACGTCGGGCTCAGTCACTACGTGGTCCATGTTTTCGCTGATCTGCTTGTATTTCTCATTCAGATCGCGAATTTCAATATGACCCTCATGCTGATCGGCTTTGCTACGCTGACCAATTGACACAAGGCCTGTGACAACGATAAGCACCGCGGCCACCAGGGTGATGGCCTGCGCCAGGAATAGCCCGAATTCATAGATATATTGCAAAGTTTACTCCGCTGACTGTGAACGTGTTTTGACGTAATGATCGATCAATTGCCCGGCCACTGACGCGGGCGGCGGCACTCTGGGCAGGTCACGATAGTGGAACCATTGTGCATCGGCAATCTCGCTGGGCTCGCAGACGATCTCCCCTCCGCGATACTCGGCAAAGAAACCCAGCATCAACTGATTGGGAAACGGCCAGGATTGCGATTGGAAATAGCGCAGACCGCCCACATCAAGGCCCACTTCCTCTTTCACTTCCCTTACGAGCGTCTCCTCCACCGTTTCCCCCGCTTCTATGAAGCCGGCCAGTGTGCTGTACATGCCCTGAGGGTGGTTGACGTTGCGCGCCAGCAACAACTCGTCGCCGCGTGTCACCAGCATGATGACGCAGGGCGCTATTCGTGGGTAATTGGTGACACCACAGGGCACGCAGCGCATGGCCCGCTCTGCTTCGTCGACCTGCATGGCCTGTCCACAGCGACCGCAGAACTGGTGATCTTTCTCCCAATCCAGCAGTTGCGCGGCGCGGCCGGCCAGGGCAAACAGCTGCTCATCAACGCGGCCAAGCACCTGCCACAGGCTGCCCAGCTGATAGTCCATGGGATCCAGCTCATGCACATCATCAATTTCCAGCACAAAACATGGTTGCTCCTGCCAGTAACCGAGAAACTGGCGCCGTCGCACCTGCCAGCCACCTCGTTGCACGACCTCCTCTTCCAACAGACAAAGGCGAGGCGAACGCATGTCGCTGACCAGCCGTCCGCGCTGAAAAACCACGTGAAGGGCGGGTAGTGCGGGGTCGGGCGGGCTGTTATCGGGCCGGAACATGGCGTTTCCTGTAGCAAAAATGACCGGCTATGGTATGCCCCGCGCGCTCAGGGGGCAAGTGAAGCAATGTCGTGAAATTTTACGGGATGGAACGCCATCCGCGTGCAAATTAGCGTAGAATGCCGGCCTCGAAGCCCTTGACCCGCAACCTGATTATGAGCGATTCCGTAGCCAGCGCCTTCTGGAAAAACTTCCTTGGCCCCTCTCCGGTCTGGTACAAGCAGACTATCATTGCATTCCTGCTACTTAATCCTGTCATGCTGTTTCTGGCAGGCCCGTTCGTTACCGGGTGGCTGCTGATTGCCGAGTTTATTTTCACGCTGGCGCTGGCACTGCGTTGCTATCCACTGCAGCCGGGTGGTTTGCTGGCGATAGAAGCGGTTTTGCTTGGCATGACTTCGGCAGAGTCGGTGTACCACGAGGCGCTGGCTAACTTTGAAGTGATTCTGCTGTTGATGTTCATGGTAGCCGGCATTTTCTTCATGAAGGAAATGCTGCTGTTCGTGTTCACCAAGATTCTGCTGAAAGTTCAGTCCAAGGTGGTGCTATCGCTGCTGTTTTCGCTGGTAGCAGCCGTGTTGTCAGCCTTCCTGGACGCGCTCACCGTCACCGCCGTGCTGATCAGCGTTGGCGTCGGCTTCTTCTCTGTATACCACAAGGTCGCGTCCGGCAAAGGTCTGTCCCAGGACGATCACGATCACTCACAGGATGACTCTGTTGCGGAAGATAACCGCGAAGACCTGGAACAGTTTCGGGCATTTCTGCGCAGCCTGCTGATGCACGGTGCTGTTGGCACGGCACTGGGTGGGGTCTGCACCCTGGTCGGGGAGCCACAGAACCTGCTGATCGCCAACGTGGCGGGGTGGGATTTCGTTCGCTTCTTCACTGTGATGGCGCCGGTCACCCTGCCTGTCCTGGCCTGTGGTCTGGCCACCTGTATCGTGCTCGAATTGACCGGTAAATTCGGCTACGGAGCCCAGTTGCCCGAGCGAGTTCGCGCGGTACTGATGGAGTTTGAGGTACGTGAGCAAGAGCAGCGCAACAGCCGCACCAACGCCAGACTGACCGTGCAGGCGCTGGTTGCACTCATACTGGTACTTGCGCTGGCTATGCACTGGGCCGCTGTAGGCCTGGTGGGGCTGATGGTGATCGTGCTGCTCACCGCATTCAATGGCATCATTGAGGAACACCAGATTGGCCACGCTTTTGAAGAGGCGCTGCCTTTCACAGCGCTGCTGGTGGTGTTCTTTGCGATCGTGGCTGTTATCCATGATCAGCACCTGTTCACGCCGGTCATCGACACGGTACTGGCAATGGATTCTGACATTCGCCCCGGCATGTTCTTCCTCGCCAACGGCATCCTGTCGATGATCAGCGACAACGTGTTTGTTGCCACGGTCTACATCACGGAAGTGAAGACAGCACTGGAGGCAGGGGCTATCAGCCGCGCCGAGTTCGACCAGCTTGCCGTTGCCATCAACACCGGCACCAATCTGCCCAGCGTGGCAACGCCCAACGGCCAGGCCGCCTTCCTGTTCCTGCTCACGTCAGCGTTGGCGCCACTGATCCGCCTGTCTTACGGGCGTATGGTCATTATGGCCCTGCCCTACACGGTAGTGATGGGTGCAGCTGGCCTGCTCTGCGTTACCCTGTTTATCTGATCAGGCTTCCGGCCACAGGGTCTTCCCGCTGCTGCTGGCAATGGCCTGCAGCTGCAGGCGATGCGCTGCCAACTCTTCCTCGGTCGCCTCGATCACAGGCAGAGGCTTGCGACCCTCGGGCAACCGTATGATACGTTCCACTCTTGCTGCGCCCTCGGCGGCCTCGTTATCAGACAACTGAAATGTGGTCTGTCCACCTGTCATGGCCAGGTAGACATCAGCAAGAATCTCCGCGTCCAGCAATGCGCCGTGGAGATCGCGCTGGGAGTTGTCCACGCCGTAGCGCTGACAGAGCGCATCCAGGTTATTCCGTTGCCCCGGATGCTTGCCACGCGCCATCACCAGGGTGTCGATCACCCTGCAGCTTTCCTGCAGGGGCAACTCTTCCAACTCCAGCCGCTTTATCTCGGCATTGAGAAAACCCAGGTCAAACGGCGCATTGTGGATAATCAACTCTGCGCCGCGAACAAAGTCGAGGAAATCCGCGGCGATACGCGCGAACAGCGGCTTGTCCGCCAGAAACTCGTTGGTAATACCGTGTACCTCGATGGCACCCTGGTCGATATCCCGTTCCGGGCGCACATACTGGTGGTAATGGTTGCCGGTAAGTCTGCGGTTTTCCAGCTCTACACAGCCAATTTCTATGATCCGGTGTCCCTGGGATACTTCCAGACCCGTGGTTTCGGTATCGAGCACAATCTGTCGCACAACGTTTTCCTCTGTTCAGGGCTGAATCAAGCCAGTTCGTCTATGCCTCGATTGGCGAGTTGATCGGCAATCTCGTTTTCACGATGGCCACTGTGACCCTTTACCCAGCGCCATTCGACCTGGTGCCGCTGGTTCTGCTCATCCAGCGCCTGCCACAGATCGACATTTTTTACCGGCTTCCTGCCCGCGGTTTTCCAGCCTTTCTGCTTCCATCCTTCCAGCCAGGTGGTGATGCCGTTTTTGACGTAGACGGAATCTGTGGTCAGTACAACCTGGCAGGATTCACTCAAAGCACGCAAAGCTTCAATCGCTGCCTGCAACTCCATGCGGTTGTTGGTGGTGTCAGCGGCACCACCATACAGCTTGCGTTCCTTGCCCTGGTAGCGCAGCAGGGCTCCCCAGCCGCCGGGTCCCGGATTACCCCTGCAGGCGCCGTCGGTGAATATCTCCACTTGCTTCAATGCACAATCTCTCCATTATGATCACGGGCCGCAACGCCGGCGGAGCGCCCGGGAGCGCGCGGTGCCGGGTTGGGCGCAATAGCCGGTTTCGGGACGGCCAGATCAATCAGCTTTTCGCCATGACGCCGCAGCCTGGAACGGGGCCGATTCTGCGCCACCACTGTCTTGATCGCACGCAGTACGTAGGCACCGCCAACCGGCAGATTATGCCGGGCAGCCCAGCCGTCAACGGTCTCCATTCCCCGGCGCAGGCGGCCGCTACCCAGTGCAGGCAAGGCATAAAGATAGTGGCTGTCCTGCAGCTCACAGCCCAACAAATGCAGCCAGTCAGTGAGCCTGCGCGTACTCACCGGTTGGTGATGACGCCAGCTGGACCGCTCAGACAAGCCACGAACGGCCGTGGCGAGGCCGCGCAGACTCAGTGGATTGAAGCCGATAACCAGCAACTGGCCCTGCGGCGTCAATACTCGCTGTATTTCACGCAGCGCCTGATGCGGATTGTCGACGAACTCGAGGCTATGATGAGCGATCACCACATCCACGCTGTCACTTTCCAGCGGTATTTCACCTGTTTCGCATACCAGGCCTACCCCCGCTCCTGCTGACTCGCTGGCCTGTACTCTATGGTGTATGCGGCAATCACCAAAGAGCGTGTGCTCGCGCACGGGTCCTATTTGCAGGATGTGGTAACCAAACGCGTTTTCCAGGTGCGGCCGCAAGGTCGAGCGAAGCTGGCCGAGCAGGTACTGCCCGCGATCGCTGCGATACCAGGATTCCAGTTCCAGCAAAATATCGTTAAACTGATCGTTCACTCGCAGACCTGTCTTGAGTTTTAGCGGGTCACTCATGTTACTGTATTTCCCCTCAATTGAAACGCCATGCCATGCTGAAAATAGAACCTGTACCTGCCTTCACAGATAACTACATATGGCTGATCAGCCGGGACGGCGACAGCCGTGCTTTCGTAGTCGACCCGGGAGATGCTGTGGTGGTGGAAGCCGCACTCGCCCAGCGCAAGTTAACGCTCGCGGGCATTCTGGTAACCCACCATCACTTTGATCACACCGGCGGCGTGGAAACCTTGCGCGCGGCGCATGGTGCAGTGGTGTATGCCCCCGAGAACCCCGCGATAGATGCTGTAGACGTGCGGGTCGCTGCCGGCGACACCGTGGATGTGCTGGGTGACGCCTTCGAGGTGATAGAAGTGCCGGGGCATACGTTGGACCATATCGCCTACTACCGCGCACCGGATGCCTGCCCGGGCGAAGCGCCTATCGTATTCTGCGGTGATACCCTGTTTGCAGCCGGCTGTGGCCGTGTGTTTGAGGGAACACCGGCGATGATGCACGCGTCCCTGCAGCGCCTGGCTTCGCTCCCTGCGGCGACTCATGTGTACTGCGCCCACGAATACACGCTCGCCAACCTCGCTTTTGCCCGGGCGGTAGAGCCCGACAACACTGCGCTGGCCGCGCGCAGTGAAGAGGCACAGGCCGCGCGGGACAAGGATGAACCTACCGTACCGTCTACACTGGCGCTGGAACTGGACACCAATCCATTCATGCGCTGCCAGCAGGCGGTGTTGATTGACTCGCTGCGCCGCCAACAGCGACTGGAGGGTACCGAGCCGGTCGAGGTGTTCACCACGGTCAGAGCCTGGAAAGACAGCTTCTGAGCATCGTCAGGTCACATACCGGGGCAGCGGGGCAACA
>JAUIIQ010000075.1 GCA_030431585.1 Gammaproteobacteria bacterium
TCTATCTGCTGCATCACCCGCGGCGAGCTGTCGACGAAGTCGCAGCTGGCGGCGCCGCGCGACAGGGCCTCAAGCCCCAACGCGCCGCTGCCGGAGAAAAGGTCCAGGCAGCGAGCGCCGTGCACCTCGGGAGTGAGCCAGTTGAACAGGGTTTCGCGTACCCGGTCGGTGGTTGGTCTCAGGCCCTCTACCTCGGGAAAACGCAGCTTGCGGCCACGCCATTGGCCACCAATGATGCGTAACTGTCCGTGCGCTTTTACGCTTCTCGACATTTAATCACTCTGTGCAGGGATGGTAGGATAGGCGGTGTCGCGGCTGCCACTCTGGTGACTGCAAACTCTAACACGACCATTATGAAGTTTTTCAAACGTAACAAGAAGCAGGAAGCCGATGCGCCTGTTGATGAGGCTGCCTTAGCGGCGGATGGCAGCAACCTTGAGCGTGCTGAACAGGCCACCCGTGACCAACCGGTTGTGGGTGAAAGCAGCCCCACCGAGGTAAGTGACAAGGGCGGGTTAAACACTTCGGTTGAGACAGTGTCACAACCCGGGCTGGCTGCGGCAGCTCAACCCCCTGAGGAAGCGCAGCTCGCCAGCGCCGAAACGGCGCCGGCGCCGCCCGCTCAACCGGTGCCTGCTGACAGGCCGGGTCTGTTCTCGCGCCTGCGACGAGGTCTCAGCCGCACCAGTGGCAATTTGGTAGAGGGTCTGGGGAACCTGTTTCTGGGGCGCAAGGAGATCGATGCGGAGCTGTTGGAAGAGCTGGAGTCCAGGCTGCTGATGGCGGACGTGGGTGTCGATGCGACCCTGGAGATAATTGATCACCTAACCCAGCGTGTATCGCGCAGGGAGTTGACTGACCCGGGGGCCTTGCAAGGCGCCTTGAAAGAAGAGTTGCTGGCCCTGCTACAGCCCTGTGAGAAATCATTAGAAGTAAGCGGTCACAAACCTTACGTGATACTAATGGTGGGGGTAAACGGGGTAGGCAAGACCACCACCATTGGTAAGCTGGCGAAGCGATTGCAGGGTGAGGGTCGCTCGGTGATGCTCGCTGCCGGTGATACCTTCCGCGCCGCTGCGGTGGAACAACTGCAGGTCTGGGGTGAGCGCAATGATGTTCCCGTGATAGCTCAGCAGACAGGCGCTGACAGCGCCTCGGTGATTTTCGATGCCGTGCAGGCGGCTCAGTCTCGAGAGGTGGATGTCTTGATAGCCGACACCGCCGGACGTTTGCACAACAAAGACAATCTTATGGAAGAGCTGAAGAAGGTCGTTCGGGTGATGGGCAAACTCGATGACACTGCGCCGCATGAAGTGATGCTGGTACTGGATGCCGGCACCGGCCAGAACGCTCTGGCGCAGGCGGATCACTTTCGCCAATGGGTAGGTGTTTCCGGCATTACGCTAACCAAACTCGATGGAACTGCGAAAGGCGGGGTGATTTTCGCCATCGCCAGGAAGCTCGGCCTGCCTATCCGTTTCATTGGTATTGGAGAGTCTGTGGATGATCTGCGGCCGTTCGAGGCGGAACCCTTTATCGAGGCTTTGTTTGCCGGGGATGACGCCTCGGGATGATCAGTTTCGAGCGCGTCAGCAAGCGTTACGATGAGGGCCACGATGCCCTGCGGGAGGTCAGTTTCGAGATCGCCCGGGACGACCTGGTATTTCTTACCGGACACTCCGGTGCCGGCAAAAGCACGTTGATGCGCCTGATCATGCTCATGGACAGGGCCACCCGGGGCAAGGTTATTGTCGACGGAGTTGACCTGGCGAAAGTATCCCGGCGCAGCGTTCCTGCGCACCGCCGGGAGATTGGTGTGGTATTCCAGAACCATCAACTGTTGTTTGACCGTCCGGTTTTCGACAATGTTGCCCTGCCGCTGATCATCAGCGGCTATCAATATCGTGAGGTAGGCCGCAGGGTGCGGGCTGCACTGGACAAGGTAGGACTGCTGAGCAAAGAACGCGCTATGCCGCTAACCCTCTCTGGTGGCGAGCAGCAGCGTGTGGGCATTGCCAGGGCAGTCGTCGGACGGCCCAAGATTTTGCTGGCTGACGAGCCCACGGGTAATCTGGACCCGCAACTCTCCGCTGAAATAATGCAGTTGTTTGAGGCATTCAATCAGGTGGGCGTCACGGTGATGATTGCCAGCCACGATCTGGCACTGATCTCACGATTGCGCCACCGTATCCTGACACTGAAAGAGGGTCGGCTGGTGAGCGGGGGTACCCCTTGAGCAGGTCGCGTCCGGAAGGCGCCCGCCAAAGCCGGACCCGCTTTAGCGATCGTTACAATGCCTGGCTGCGACATCATCGCCTCTCGGCTGCGGACAGTCTGCACCGGGTAATGACGAACAGTACCGCCACGTTGATGACATTCCTGGTGATAGGGATCGCACTGGCCCTGCCCGTAGGACTAAGTGTGGCCCTGGATAACGCCACCCGTCTGAGCGAAGGCTGGCAAAGCCCATCCCAGCTTTCCCTGTTTCTGCGAGAGAGCGTGAGCGCAGAAGAGGCCGAGATCCTCGCGGTTGAACTGGGCCAGCGTGATGACGTGACAAGTGTCGACTTTGTCTCCAGTGACGAGGCCCTGGCTGAATTCGCCGCCCTGTCCGGCTTTGCTGACGTATTGGCCAGTCTTGAGAGTAACCCCCTGCCTGACCTGCTGCTGCTGACACCGGCGGCCGAACTCTCTGGCGCAGCGATCAGCGAGTTGCGCACGGAATTGGCTGCGCGCGATGAGGTGGCAGAGGCCGTACTGGACATGGAGTGGCTGCAGCGGCTCAACAGCCTCATGGAACTCAGCCGTCGCGTGGTATTGGCCATTGGCGGCATGCTGGTACTGGGGGTGGTCCTCATTCTGGGGAACACCATCCGCCTGGCTATCGAAAACAGGCGGGATGAGATCGTTATCGTCAAGCTGGTGGGTGGCAGCAATCCCTTCGTGAGGCGCCCGTTTCTCTATACTGGCTTGTGGTACGGCTGTGGTGGTGGGCTCTTTGCTGCGGTACTGGTAAGCCTCTGCCTGTGGTTCTTGCAAGCGCCGGTGTCTCGTCTGGCGTATCTGTACGAAAGTGAATTCGTGTTGCAGGGACTGGGAGTCATGGGCAGCCTGAACCTGGTGATTGTTGGTGGTTTGCTGGGCCTTGCAGGCGCCTGGTTGGCAGTCACCCGCCACCTGGCTGACATTGAACCTCGCTAGCCCGTCGCCAAAGTACGCTGCCGATTTCCTATCACACTGATTTTATTGAATATTTCCAAATAATATGCCAACACGCGGGAACTTTAGCGGAGTTAGCACTCTAATACAAAGAGTGCTAATATTGGGCACCGATTATTGGAGAACCACGCATGAGTTACAGCCTGCAACCCGTAGACCAGATGGTACCGGGAGCCAATCTTGCCGCCTATGTCCAGGCCGTGAGCAGTATTCCAGTGCTCACGCCCGAGCGCGAGCGAGAGCTGGCTGAAGATCTCTATTACAACGACAACCTGACCGCAGCGCGTGAGCTGATTATGTCTCATCTGCGGTTCGTCGTGCACATTGCCCGCAGCTACTCCGGTTATGGCCTGGCGGAGGCTGACCTCATCCAGGAAGGGAACGTTGGCCTGATGAAGGCGGTCAAGCGGTTTAATCCGGAGAAAGGGGTGCGGCTGGTATCGTTCGCCGTGCACTGGATCAAGGCCGAGATGCATGAATTCATCCTGCGCAACTGGCGTATTGTGAAGGTTGCCACCACCAAGGCGCAGCGTAAGCTGTTTTTCAACCTGCGCAGCCAGAAGAAAAGCCTGGCGTGGCTGAGCGCTGACGAAGCGCAGGCCGTTGCCAATGACCTGGGCGTGGACGTAAAGGAAGTGCAGCGAATGGAAGGGCGGTTGTCCAGCCGCGATGTGGCCTACGACCTGCCTACTGATAGCGACGACGATGATAGCTGGCAGTCTCCCCAGTACTATCTTGAAGACCGCGATGCCGACCCGGCCGTGACCGTTGAAGAAGGCGATTGGCAGCAGAATTCTGAAGCACGGTTACACAGTGCACTGGCCGACCTTGATGAGCGCAGCCGCGACATCCTCGCCCAGCGCTGGCTGGCTGAGGAAAAGGCAACGCTGCATGAATTGGCCGACCAGTATGGCGTATCCGCCGAGCGTATCCGTCAGTTGGAAGCCAATGCAATGAAGAAGCTGAAGAGCGCTATCGCCGCCTGAAGCGAAACTGGCATTTTCAGGAGCCCGGCCTGCGGTCTGAATGATAGGACCGTAGCCCGGGCTCTCTTCGTTAACGCACTGCTACAGCAGAATCGTATTGGGTTACACTGAAACCATGGCTAAGTTATTTATTACTCTCGCTTCTCTGGGTGGCATGCTGGCCGTGGCCTTTGGCGCATTCGGCGCCCACGCCCTGCGCGACCGGCTGGATGAATACTCCCTCCGGGTTTTCGAGACAGCCGTGCAATACCATTTTTATCACTCCCTGGCTTTGTTGGCGGTCGGCGTTATCGCCCTGAGTCAACCGCATACGGTAATGCTCAAGAGCGCCGGCTGGCTGTTTACATTGGGTATCCTTGTATTTTCCGGCAGTCTCTACCTGCTCGCGCTAACAGGCACCAAGTGGCTGGGGGCGATAACGCCACTGGGGGGCCTGGCTTTTATAGCCGGCTGGGCCTGCCTGGCGGCAGTCGGCTGGAAATTGCTCGTCTGACATGAGTGACGACCAGAAGCACCGCCCTATCCGCAGCTTTGTACTGCGCACAGGGCGAATGACGCCAGGGCAACAGCGCGCGTATGATCAGAACTGGTCGCGTTGGGGCCTGGCGCACGCGGACGGTCTCCTTGATTATGACGAGGTTTTCGGGCGCCCCGGTCCGCGCGTGCTGGAGGTTGGCTTCGGGATGGGGCAGTCGCTGGTGTCTATGGCCAAGGCTGCTCCTGACGTCAATTTCGTCGGTATTGAGGTGCATAAGCCCGGTGTAGGTCGCCTGCTGCACTCTATGGTTGATGAGGACGTGAGTAACATCCGCGTCTATTGTCACGATGCGGTGGAGGTGCTGCGCGACTGTATTGCAGATTCGTCCCTGGATACCGTGCAAATATTCTTTCCTGATCCATGGCACAAGAAGCGCCATCACAAGCGACGCCTTATCCAGCCTGCGTTCATTGCTGCTCTGCATTCCAAACTGAAGCAGGGAGGCGTGCTGCACTTGGCCACGGACTGGGAAAACTATGCTGAACAGATGCTTGAAGTTCTCTCGAACGCGCAAGGGATGACCAATACCTGCGACGACGGCGGTTACGCTCCCAGGCCGGCGAGCCGACCGCTGACCAAGTTTGAAGCCCGGGGGGAGCGTCTGGGGCACGGCGTGTGGGACCTTTTGTTTGTAAAGACAGCCTGATTCATCCGATCAGGCTGTCAGGCATTTAGCGATGCCGCTCAGTGCATGAACTCGGCAATGACCGAGTCGAGAAAGCGCCGGCCCAGCGGGCTGGCCTGCACCCTGTCTCCCTCCTGCAGTAACAACCCTTTGGCTACCAGCGAAGCGATTTGCTCTGCCGTTGAGTTCGGTGACAAACCGGTTACTCGCTGGAAGTGCTGCAGGGAAAACCCCTCGTTCAGACGCAGCGCAAAGAGCATGAATTCTTCGACAATCTCTTGTGAATCGAGCGTGCGCTGCGTAGCGGTTCGGCGCAACCCGCGGAGGTAGTCAGTTGGTGCCCGCGTCTTCGCATAGCGTGTAATACGACCATCCCTGTGACTGATCTTGCCGTGTGCGCCGGCACCAAGGGCGAGGTAATCGCCAAAAGACCAGTAGTTCAGGTTGTGCCGGCATTGTCCTCCCGCTTTGCTGTATGCGGACACCTCGTACTGGCTGAAGCCATAGTCAGCGAGTAGGGCCTCGCCCTTGTCCTGAATGTCGGCGAGAGTGTCTTCCACAGGTAATTGTGGCGGTCGTTTGTGAAACACTGTGTTTGGCTCGATGGTCAACTGATACCAGGAAAGGTGGAGCGGGTGGTAACTCAATGCTGTTTCCAGGTCCAGGAGTGCATCGGCCTCGCTTTGGTCCGGCAGGCCGTGCATGAGGTCGATATTGATATTATCGAAGCCGGCATCGTAGGCAGAATCGATAGCCGAACGGGCCTGTTCGCTGTTGTGCACGCGCCCCAGCGCACGCAGTTTCTCATCCTGAAAGCTCTGTACGCCCAGTGACAGTCGATTTATACCGGCGCTGCGGAAGCCGCGAAACTTGCCTGCTTCGGCGCTCCCTGGATTGGCTTCCATGGTAGCTTCAAAATCTGCGGAAAAGTTGAGCCTCGCGGCCAAACCGGCAAGCAGTTCTTCTATCGCGCCGGCGCTGAACAGACTGGGGGTGCCACCTCCGATAAATAGCGTTTCTACCGTTCTGCCCTCTGCCAGATGCCGGTCGGTATCCAGGTCGTCCAGCAGGGCCTGTACATACTGTTTTTCGGGGATCGTGGCGCTTTCATGGGAATTGAAATCGCAATAGGGGCATTTCCGTTCGCACCAGGGCAAATGGATATAGATGCTCAGGCTGGGCAGCGGCTTGCCTTCAGCCACCTACGCGCAGAGCCTCCAGCAGCAGCGCGCTGGCGCGCGCTCGATGACTGATACGGTTCTTGGTGGCGGTATCGAGTTCAGCCGCACTGCAGCCTTGTTCGGGCAGATAGAACAGAGGGTCGTATCCGAAGCCCATGTCGCCCTGAGGTGCGCTCAGGATGCGCCCCTCCCAACTGCCCTGACAAACCAGGGGATTAGGGTCCGCCGCGTGACGCATGTAGGCCAGCACACAGCGATATCTGGCATTGCGCTCTGCCTCGGGCACGCCATCCAACTCGCGCAGTAGTTTTTCATTGTTCGCTGCATCGCCGCCAGCACTGTAACGGGCAGAGTAAATACCGGGCGCACCATCCAGGTAGTCAACTTCCAGCCCGGAGTCATCGGCAATGGCCGGCAGCCCCGTGTGCGCACAAGCGGCACGTGCTTTGATTATGGCATTTTCAACAAAGCTCAGGCCGTCTTCGGGTACTTCGGGAACCGCGTAGTCCGCCTGGGCTCGCAGGGTGATGTGCAAAGGGGCCAGAATGCGATTCAGTTCCCTCAATTTACCGGCGTTACCGCTGGCCAATACCACAACCTGGCTGTCCACTTGATTCAATCCTTGTACATCTGATGCTTGAGCTTGAAGGTATAGGTTTGCTCTGCCCCTTCCGGTCGGAAATACACTTCAAAATGACGCCATTCCTTATCCAGGAATTTCACCGGTGCAATGTAATAAATCGCGGGGCCCTCGCGCACCTCCTGAAACTCCAGCTGTTGGGTTTGCTGCGTCAGATCCCAGCTTCTGCCCTTGAGCTGCATCGGTGTAGGCACCCCCGGACCGTTGCTATGATCCCGCACAGAAAGATTCAGAATCGCTCTCCGGTCACCGCGGGTGAGGCCATAGGTAGCAGCAACGTCGGGATCGATAAAGGTGGTGTTGACCACGCTGTAGTGCAGTTCATACGGCCCGAACATCTGCGAAAGCTGCGCGTTGGCTGATAATGGAGTCAGCAGTGCTGCCAGCAGTAGTAGGCCAAAAGCTTTATTCATGAGCACCTCAGCGAGTGATGTGGTAGATGGCTGTGGCAGCGAACAGGTTAGGCCAGGTAGTGGCCAGCGCTTGTGTGCTGTCGTTGCTGTTGCCGACAAAGTCTCTCGCCAGAATGCGAATGCTGCGCTCCTGACAGAGTGCTTCGAAATCGCGCACTGTGCAAAAATGAATGTTAGGTGTGTCATACCAGGTGTGTGGCATGAATTCGGAAACAGGCATGCGACCCCGGGTCCCGAGGTGCAGGCGACAGCGCCAGTGACCGAAATTGGGGAAGGTGACGATGCACTCGCGGCCTATGCGCAGCATCTCTTCCAGTACGCGGTCGGGGTAATGAACCGCTTGCAGCGCGTGGGCCATCACCACTGTGTCGAAGCTCTGGTCGGGGAAATTGTCCAGGCCGTGGTCCATGTTTTGTTCGATGATATTGAGGCCGCGGGCGATTGCCACGTTAATGTTGTCCTCGTTGATTTCGATACCAGTGCCGCGAACCTGCCTCTCCCTCTGCAGGGTTTCCAGGAATTCGCCGTCACCGCAGCCCAGGTCAAGAACTCTGGACCCCGGTTCTATCCAGCGCTGTATATGGCTGAGGTCAAGGCGCATCAGTCGTCCACTCCCACTCGTTGCATGTAGGCTGAAAATGCCGCGAGGTAGCGTGGAATGGGCATGAGAAATGCGTCATGCCCTTCGTTGGCTTCAATCTCGGTGTAAGTAACAGGGCGTCCGGCCGCGATCAGCGCATCGACAATTTCTCTGGAGCGCGCGGGGGAGAAGCGCCAGTCTGTGGAAAAAGAGATAACCATAAAGCCGCAGGTGGCGTGCGAGAAGGCTTTTACCGGGTCGTTGTCGTACTCTCGTGCCAGGTCAAAGAAATCCAGCGCCCGGGTCATCAGTATGTAGGTGTTGGCATCAAATTGGGAGGAGAACTGGCTTCCCTGGTAGCGGAGATAGCTCTGTACCTGAAATTCAATGTCGTCCTCACTGCCCAGATCCAGGCTGCCGGCGCGCAACTCCCTGCCAAACTTGTTGGCCATGGCTTCGTCGGAAAGATAAGTGATGTGCCCCACCATTCGCGCCAGCGCCAGGCCCTTTTCGGGCACCTCGCCTGAGTAGATGTAATTGCCCTCTGCGAATACCGGGTCCGAGAAAATGGCCTGCCGTGCCAGCTCGTTGAAGGCGAGGTTCTGGGCGCTGAGCTTCAGGGCCGCCGCAATCACTACGCAGTGCTTCAAACGCTGCGGATATTCCAGTGCCCAGCGCATGGCCTGCATGCCGCCAAGACTGCCGCCGACAACGGCGGCCCAACAATCGATGCCCAGCAGGTCTGCCAGCCTTGCCTGGCTGTGTACCCAGTCCCTGGCGCGTAAGGGAGGAAAACCCGGGCCCCAGGGCTTGCCTGTTTCCGGGTTGACTGATGTAGGCCCGGTGGAGCCGTGACAGCCGCCAAGATTGTTGAGGCTGACGACAAAGAAGCGTCGGGTATCGATAGGTTTTCCCGGACCGATACACTCATCCCACCACCCCGGCTTGCGCTCCTGCGCGCTGTGGTAGCCGGCAGCGTGATGATGGCCGGAGAGTGCATGGCAAATCAGTACGGCGTTCGTCTTCTCCGGATTCAACTCTCCGTACGTCTCGTAGACCAGTTCAAAGCCGCGCAACTCCCGGCCGCATGCCAGCATTAGCGGCTCTTCGAAGCGCGCCGTTCGGGGGCTGACAATGCCCACCGAGTGCGTGTCTGTATCGGCGCTCACAGCCCGATCACAAGTGCCGGATGCAATGCCACGCCGGCAGCGAGATGGCGCAATGCGATTTGCAAAACGTTGATGAGTATGAAGACCAGTATGGGTGAGAAATCCATGCCGCCCATGGGCGGCAGCAGCTTGCGAAATGGTGCCATCACCGGCTCGGTGATCTGAAACAGCAGAAACACGGCGGGGTGGCGCGAGCCTGGGGCCACCCAGCTCAAAATAATCATCGCCAGCAGCGCAAAGAAATAAATATTCACCAACAGGCCCAGAAGACCCAGTACGGACCAGAGCAGTAGCAGCGCGGGGTTGGGTAACCCCAGGCCATAAAGCACCATCAGCACGATGATACCCAGCGCCTGCAGCACCAGTGTCAGCAGCAGTGACGCCAGGTCCAGTCCCGCGACACCGGGAACGAGTCGGCGCAGGGGCAGCACGAGGGGGTTGGTGACCTTCACCAGAAACTGGCAGATGGGGTTATAGAAGTCTGCGCGCACCAGCTGTAGCAAAAACCGCAACAGCATCGCCATCATGTACAGCGTCAGAGCCGTCTGCACCAGATAGATCATAATTTCTTCGACTGCGCCCATGGTGCTTATCCCAATTCCCTGGCCATGGCTGCGGCCCTGTCGGCGGCCGCTTGCATGGCATTAGTTACCAGTTGCCTGAGGCCTGCTGCCTCGAAATTGTTCACCGCAGCTTCAGTGGTTCCAGCGGGACTGGTCACCCTGCGTCGGAGCTCCGCCAGGTCTGCATCGCTCTGCACAGCCATGCGTGCGGCGCCCAGGCCGGTTTGCAAGGCCAGTCGCGTAGCGGTTTCGCGCGCCAGCCCCTGGGCAACGGCGGCGTCTACCATTGCTTCCATGAACAGGAAGAAGTAAGCAGGCCCGCTTCCGGACAGAGCGGTTATGGCGTCCAGATCCACTTCTCTCGGCACCCATTCGATGATGCCGACTGCTGAAAGAATGTGTGCTGCCCAGTCCTTCTGGGCCTGGTTTACGCTGGCATTGGCGTACAGGCCGCTGGCGCCGCAGCCCAATAGGGCCGGCGTGTTTGGCATGCAGCGAACGATGGCCCTGCCGTCACCCAGCCAGGCCTGCATACTGTCGATGGTGATTCCCGCCGCGATAGAGATCACCAGTGCGTCGGCCTTGGCCACGGCATCGGCGATGTCAGCACAGACGTCTGCCATGACCTGCGGTTTGATCGCCAGGATCACCACATCTGCACCGGCTATCGCCTCGCGATTATCGGCACAGGTCAGCACTGGTGCCAGCTCCGCCAGCCGCTGCAAGCTTTCCGGAAAAGGGTCGGCAGCACGGATCTGACCTGCCGGATGTCCGGCCTTTACCAGACCGCCAACCATGCTGCTGGCCATGTTGCCTGCGCCTATAAAGGCGACTACGGGTGTGTTCAAATCCGGTTCCTTCTACGGCGGGTCGCCGCCGACGTTCCTCAGCCTGTGCCCGTGCTGAGAGTGCCGCAGTCGAGATAACCACAGGCAGCGCCCGGCACGGGAAAAAGTGAGCGTTTACAAGACGGTGCAGTATAGCGCTACAAGGCGGGCATGTTCACCCTTCACGGGGCCCGAAAATGGCAGTGCCGATACGCAGCAAAGTGGACCCTTCAGCAATGGCGGCATCCATATCGCCGGACATCCCCATAGAGAGCGTGTCCATCTGCGGGTAGCGCTCCTGCAGAGACTCGAAAATGGCCCTTAAATGAGCAAATGCAGCATGTTGCTCTGCGACTTTGTCGCTAGCGGCAGGTATTGCCATCAGGCCTCGCAGGCGCAGCATGGGTAGTGCGTCCACGGCCGCGGCGAGCCGTGGAAGTTCGTCCACTGCGATCCCTGACTTGCTGCTTTCGCCAGAGGTGTTGACCTGCAGACACACGTCCAGCGGAGGCCGCTGTGATGGGCGATGCTCGTTCAACCTGCGGGCAATTTTTTCGCGATCCACGCTGTGCACCCATTGGAACCTTTCAGCGATGGCCCGGGTTTTATTGGACTGGATTGGGCCAATGAAGTGCCAGGTGACAGGCAGGTCGGCCAGTTCATCCATTTTGTTACAGGCCTCTTGCAGATAGCTTTCTCCGAAGTGCTGCAGCCCGCAGGCGTAGGCTTCACGAATGTCGCGGGCAGGGCGAGTTTTGCTCACAGCCAGCAGCAGAATATCGCTCTCGCTGCGATCGTACTTTTCTGCACTCTGGCGTAGCCTAAGGCGTAGCTTTGCGATATGGTTTTGGAGCGAGTGCTGGGTCATGGCGCGGATAGTAGCTGATACTGCCCTGTCGGAGCCATAGTGCGGGTCGCGTGAAATCAAGAAAAACAGGGCGGCCACGCGCCGTCAGCGGGGTGTGGCGAGGGGGTCCTGCGGGGCGGACGCCCGGCTATAGGGGAAAATATGGATATTACTGAGCTACTGGCGTTCAGCGCCAAACAGGGGGCATCAGACCTCCATTTGTCTGCAGGTTTGCCGCCTATGATCCGGGTGGACGGCGATATTCGCCGCATCAATCTACCGCCCATGGAACATAAGCAGGTTCATGAGTTGATCTACGACATCATGAACGACAAGCAGCGTAAGGACTACGAAGAATTCCTGGAGACGGACTTTTCCTTTGAAGTCCCTGGCGTTGCCCGTTTCCGAGTCAATGCATTCAACCAGAACCGTGGAGCCGGCGGCGTATTCCGTACCATTCCGTCAAAAGTGTTGACTATGGAAGATTTGGGGATGGGTCAGGTGTTTCGCGATATCTCCATGATGCCGCGTGGACTGGTGCTGGTTACCGGGCCTACTGGCTCCGGTAAGTCGACAACGCTTGCTGCGATGGTGGATTTCATCAACGACAACAAGTACGAGCACATCCTCACTATTGAGGATCCCATCGAATTCGTGCACGAGTCAAAGAAGTGCCTGGTCAATCAGCGGGAAGTACACAAGGATACCCTGGGGTTCTCCGAGGCGCTGCGCTCAGCCCTGCGTGAAGACCCCGACATCATTCTGGTTGGCGAAATGCGCGACCTGGAAACCATTCGACTGGCGCTGACTGCGGCAGAAACCGGCCACCTGGTGTTTGGTACCTTGCACACCACATCCGCCGCCAAAACCATAGACCGGGTGATCGACGTATTCCCCGCCGCAGAAAAAGACATGGTGCGGTCCATGCTGTCGGAGTCCTTGCAGGCGGTCATCTCGCAGACGCTGATGAAGCGCGCCACAGGTGGCCGTGTGGCGGCTCACGAAATTATGCGTGGTACCTCGGCAATCAGGAACCTGATTCGAGAGGACAAGGTCGCGCAGATGTACTCCGCTATTCAGACGGGCCAGGCGATTGGCATGCAGACTATGGACCAGTGCCTCCACGACCTGGTCGAGAAGCGTGTTATCAGCCGGGATGTGGCGCGCGAGAAAGCTCGCATGCCGGAGAATTTTTAACCCGGCCAGCGCCGGGAATATGCACAGGAGAGTGCTCGCATGAATATTGATGATTTGCTGACTCGGGTAGTTGAGGAACAGGCTTCTGACGGGTTTATCTCTGCGGGCGCATGCCCCAGCATCAAAGTCGATGGCAGCCTGTTCCCTATTCGTGAAACACCTCTGGACGCCGAAGAAGCCAGGGAGTTGGTATTGTCCACTATGGACGAGGAACAACAATCCTACTTTCTGAAACATCATGAGTATAACTTTGCCATAGGCCGTGATGGCCTGGGGCGTTTCCGCGTCAGCTGTTTTCAGCAGCGTGGCGAGTGCGGCCTGGTGTTGCGCCGTATTGTCACCGAGATTCCCACCATTGATGAGCTGGGTCTGCCTCCCATTATCAAAGATCTTTCCATGACCAAGCGAGGACTGGTGATTTTCGTTGGTGCCACCGGTACCGGTAAGTCCACATCGCTGGCATCGATGGTGGGCTACCGTAACCAGAACAGCCGCGGGCACATTATCACCATTGAAGATCCCATTGAGTACATGCATAACCACGGTAACTGCATTGTGACCCAGCGCGAGGTTGGCGTGGATACAGAGTCCTTTGATGTGGCGCTGAAGAACACCCTGCGCCAGGCTCCGGACGTGATCATGATCGGTGAGGTGCGAACTGCAGAGACCATGATGCAGGCATTGACCTTTGCCGAGACGGGTCACCTCTGCCTGTGTACCCTGCACGCCAACAATGCCAACCAGGCGCTCGATCGCATCCAGAGTTTCTTTCCGCCTGAACATCACTCCCAGGTTTGGATGGACCTTTCACTGAACCTGAAATCCATGGTTGCGCAACAGCTGCTGCCGCGTAAAGACGGCAACGGCCGTACGCCCGTGGTGGAAGTGCTACTCAATACTCCGCTGGTAGCGGACTACATCCGCAAGGGTGAGGTACATCTCATCAAGGACCTGATGGCCAAGTCTACCGAGCTGGGCATGCAGACTCTGGACCAGTCGCTGACCAAAGCCTACAAGGAGGGTCTCATCAGCAAGGAAGATGCAATTCGTTACGCAGATTCCGCCAACGACGTGCGCCTTGCGATCAAGATGTTCGAGCGAGGGCAGTTTGGCGGTGGCGCCGACGAGTTCTCCCTGTCGTTCGAGGACAAGGACGATGGCGGCCGCTTTATGGGTCGCAGCTAGGTTCGTTTTATGCCCGTTCGGATAGCCAGGTCTGCAGAATAAGTTCTGCTGCCAGGCTATCCACCGGATCATTGGTGTAATCGCCCCGGTGGCCACGTTCCTTGCTCAGTTGTTTCGCCTCGAAACTGCTCAATCTCTCATCCACCATCTCTACCGGCAGTCCCAGCCTGCCATGCAGGCGTCTGGCAAACTTGTTGGCGCGCGCTGACAGATCGCTGTCGCTGCCATCCATATGCAGCGGTTCCCCTACAATCAGCAGGTCGGGTTGCCATTCTTCCACCAGGCGCGCGATGGCCTGCCAGTCGGGTACGCCATCCCTGGCGCGTAATATGGGCAGGCTGCGTGTTGTCCCGAGCATCGTGGTACCAGTGGCTACGCCAATCTGGCGCAGCCCGAAATCAAAAGCCAGCAGGGTATTCACCGGGTTGTTCAGGCGTGTCCGGCCTCGCCCGAAATGAGGTTCATGTCGATGCCCAGCTGGGCCGCAGCTGCACTCACCCGCTGCTCTGCAGGGGTGTTAAAAAT
>JAUIIQ010000076.1 GCA_030431585.1 Gammaproteobacteria bacterium
TCTGGTTTGGCGCGACGCCTCCCGACCTGACGCTGGTGGCGCGCGCCCGGGCTGCGGTTGGTCGCACTGGTCCAGAGTGGTTGTATACTTACCTGCGTTCGTTCTACAAGGACGACAGCCGGCCCTATGGCGTGAACAACAGGGTGTTCAAGGACGTTGGCATGCCGCATGTGATGCTCGAGCTGCAAGGCATGCCAGAGTGCGCGATGGGTCCGGTGAAGGCCAGCAATGGGGGCGTGAAGCGCGACCCGCTTACCGGCGAGGATATTCTGGAAGAACCATGTGGGCAGCTCAGCATCACTGAAGAAGGCAGTATGACCCCCCAGGAGTTTGACAACGCCATTTATGACCTGGTGAATTTCCTGGCCTATACCGCCGAACCCATGGCTGCCGAACGTCAGCGGACCGGGGTGTTCGTGCTGCTGTTTATTGCGCTCTTTTTCGTTTTTGCCTGGTTGCTCAACCGCGAGTACTGGAAAGACGTACACTGATCCACTCGATCAGCTTGCGCAGCGTGGCTCAGGCCGCGCTGCTTTGCTTTTTATTAAAAAGAACCTACTGAGGAAATCCCGATGGGTGTTGTGGCAAAACGGTCTTCGATGACCTTCTTCTCTGATCCCACCAGTCACTACAGTCACCGAGTACGCATTGTTCTCGCTGAAAAAGGCGTGACCGTAGATATGATCGAGACAGACTCCGCGCATCCCCCTGCGGAACTGTCAGAGCTCAACCCCTACAACAGCCTGCCCACGTTGGTAGATCGGGACCTGGTGCTCTATGAGTCGAAGGTTATGATGGAGTACCTGGACGAACGCTTCCCCCATCCGCCGCTGCTGCCCGTCTATCCTGTGGCCCGTGCCGAGAGTCGCCTGTTGATACACCGCATTGAGAAAGACTGGTGCGCGCTGGTCGATTCCATCCTGACGACACGCAGCGACAACGTGGTAAAGAAGGCAACCAAGGAGCTGAAAGACAGCATTACCGGTATTGCTCCTATCTTCGCCGACAAGCCGTTCTTCATGAGCGAAGAGTTCACGCTGGTGGACTGTTGCATCGCACCGATCCTCTGGCGCCTGCCAGCGCTGGGTGTGGACGTGCGCTCTTCCAAGCAGACCAAGCCGCTTCTGGCTTATATGGATGCCCTGTTTGATCGTGAATCCTTTCAGGAAAGTCTGTCAGAGCAGGAACGGGAAATGCGTTCCTGAGCGAACGTTTACCGGCAGTCTGTTGCGGATGTCCATGACCCCCAGTCGTCCCTATATTATGCGAGCACTCTACGAGTGGATCGTCGATAACGGCTGTACGCCCTATATCCTGGTCGACGCAACCCTGGAACACGTGTCAGTCCCCGAGCAGTATGTAAAAGACGGGCAGATCGTCCTCAATATTTCCCCCACTGCGGTGATGGACCTTGATATTGCCAACGAGGCAGTGGTGTTCAATGGGCGTTTCGGTGGCGTAGCCACCGATATCTATGTTCCGGTGAATGCTGTTATCGGCATTTACGCTCGCGAGAACGGCCAGGGTATGGTGTTCGAGCCGGAGGAGCAGCATGATCCTTCACCACCGGACGATACACCGCCCGAGCCGCACAAACCGGAGGGGCGTCCGTCCCTGAAGATAGTCAAGTAGCCGCCGCGCGCTGCTGCGTTGAAAAATTTCTGTCATCCTGCTGCCCCACCGTGAGAAGCGGAGTACACTTTGCGCATGACTGACTTTGTTCACCTGCGTCTCCACTCAGAATATTCAATCGTCGATGGCCTGGTGCGGCTGAAGCCGCTGATGGAGCGTGTCGCCGAGTTGGGTATGCCCGCAGTCGCCATTACCGACTTCAGCAATTTCTATGGCCTGATCAAAGCCTACAAAAGTGCCTTCAACACCGGAGTCCAGCCGATTTTTGGTGTGGATCTGCGCGTCATGGAGGCAGATGACCCGGAGAAGTCCTACCCGCTTTGCCTGTTGGCCATGAATCAGGAGGGGTATCGCAACCTGACTCTGCTGATCAGCCGTTCCTGGTCGGAAGGGCAGCATCTGGGCTCTCCGCACGTGCACAAGTCCTGGCTTGAGGAGTGTTCGGAAGGTGTCATCGCGCTGTCCGCAGGAGCACAGGGGGAAGTAGGGCAGGCCATTGTGGGCGGCAAGCCTGAGCTGGCACAGGAGCGTGCCCGTTACTGGATGGAGTTATACCCACAACGCTTTTATCTGGAACTGCATCGCACGGGTCGGGAGGGCGACGAGACGCATCTGCATGGCGCGGTGCAGTTGGCAGAGGCCTTGCAGTGTCCGGTGGTGGCCACCAACGACGTCCGCTTCCTGTCAGCTTCCGAGTTCGAAGCCCACGAGGCACGTGTGTGTATCGGCGAGAGTCGTACGCTGGATGATCCACGGCGAGCGCGCTCATATACTGATCAGCAATACTTGCGTTCGCCGAAAGAGATGGCTGAACTGTTTGCCGATATTCCCGAAGCCCTGGCCAATTCGGTGGAAATTGCCAGGCGCTGCAGCGTGATTCTGGAACTGGGTAAGCCTTACCTGCCGGATTACCCAGTGCCTGACGGCATGACCATGGATGAGTATTTCCGCGAGCTTTCCCACCAGGGGTTGGACGCGCGGCTGCAAGCCTTGTTCGATACCGGCGCTGCCGATTTTCCTGAAAAACAACAGCAGTACCGGGACCGCCTTGATTTTGAGCTGGAGACCATCATCCAGATGGGTTTTCCCGGCTATTTTCTTATCGTTATGGATTTTATTCGCTGGGCAAAGCAACACGATATTCCGGTGGGTCCCGGCCGTGGTTCAGGTGCCGGCTCCCTGGTGGCCTATGCGCTGGAAATTACTGACCTTGACCCGATCGAGTATGACTTGCTATTCGAGCGGTTTCTCAACCCTGAACGTGTTTCCATGCCTGACTTTGACGTCGATTTTTGCATGGAGAAGCGTGACCGGGTTATCGATTACGTCGCAGATACCTATGGCCGTGAAGCGGTGTCGCAGATTATTACCTTTGGCACTATGGCGGCCAAGGCGGTAGTTCGCGATGTCGCACGAGTGCAGGGCAAGTCCTACGGTCTGGCCGACAAACTGTCAAAGATGATCCCCTTTGAAGTGGGTATGACCCTGGAGAAAGCGCTGGAGCAGGAAGAGGCGTTGCGAGATTTTCTTGCCGAAGATCCCCAGGCCCAGGAGATCTGGGATATGGCGGTGCAACTTGAAGGTATTACCCGTGGCGTAGGCAAGCACGCAGGCGGGGTGGTGATTGCGCCTTCCCGGCTCACAGACTTTTCGCCTCTGTACTGTGACGAGAGTGGCTCCGGCCTGGTGACCCAGTACGATAAAGGCGATGTAGAAGATGCCGGGCTGGTGAAGTTCGACTTTCTCGGCCTGCGCACGCTGACCATCATCGACTGGGCAGTGAAGATGATCAACACGGTGCGTGCACAGCAAGGTGAAGAACCGCTGGATATCATGCAGCTGCCGCTGGACGATCCGGCTTCGTTCAACCTGCTCAAATCGGCACAGACCACCGCAGTCTTCCAGCTCGAATCCAGTGGCATGAAAGACCTCATCGAGCGCCTGCAGCCGGATTGTTTCGAGGATATCGTGGCCCTGGTTGCCCTGTTTCGTCCGGGGCCCCTGCAGTCCGGCATGGTAGATAATTTCATTAACCGTAAACACGGGCGGGAAGAGATATCCTACCCCGACATCAACTGGCAGCACGAATTGCTGCAGCCGATACTGGAACCCACCTACGGCATTATCCTTTACCAGGAACAGGTGATGCAGATTGCCCAGGTACTGGCGGGTTATACCCTGGGCGGTGCGGATATGCTGCGCCGTGCCATGGGCAAGAAAAAACCTGAAGAAATGGCCAAGCAGCGCGCGATTTTCGAGGACGGAGCAAGGTCCAAGGGGATCGATGGTCAACTGGCAATCAAGATATTTGACCTGGTAGAGAAGTTTGCCGGGTACGGCTTCAACAAGTCGCATTCCGCGGCTTACGCGCTGGTCTCCTACCAGACTGCATGGCTAAAAGCGCATTATCCGGCGCCTTTCATGGCCGCGGTGATGAGTTCTGAACTGGACAATACCGACAAGATCGTGGTGCTGGTGGACGAATGCAAGCGCATGAAGTTGTCACTCAAACTGCCTGACGTGAATGAAGGCCAGTATATGTTCACGGTGAATGCGCAGAACGAGATTATCTATGGCCTCGGCGCCATCAAGGGTTTGGGGGAGGGTCCGGTCGAACTTATTCTCAAGGCGCGAGAGGAGGGAGGCGCTTTCACCGACCTGTTCGATTTTTGCTCCCGTACCGACCCGCGCAAGGTCAATCGCAAGGCCATAGAGGCACTTATTCGCTCCGGTGCCCTGGATTCTCTTGGCGAGGACCGGTGGGTATTGATGGCCAGTATGGAAGATGCGCTCAAAGCCGCGGAGCAAAGCGCCAGTAATCGCGATGCGGGGATAGATGACCTGTTTGGTGAGGTGGTGCCCAGCCAGCACAGCGGTATTGAGGACGTATACGCGAGCTTTCGCCACGTGCGCCCATGGCCGGACAAGGAGCGCCTTGGTGGTGAACGGGATACGCTGGGCCTGTATATCACGGGTCACCCGATAGACGAGTACAAGGCGGAGGTGCGCCGTTTTGCCCCCAACCGCATTGTCGATGTGCGTCCCGACAAACAGGGCAGTCAGGTAGTGGTGGGGCTGATTATGGCAACCCGCACCATGAATACACAGCGAGGCACCATGGCGGTGCTGACCCTGGATGACAGCAGTGCGCAAATTGAAGTGACGCTGTTTTCAGAGGCTTACAGCGAGTTCCGTGAACTGCTGGTCAAGGACACTATTGTCATTGTTGAAGGGCGGGTACAGCAGGATGACCGCACGGGTAAACCGGTGGTGCGCTGTAGTGGGGTACGCAGCCTCAACCAGGCCAGGGAAAACTACGCGTCGCGGCTGACGCTGGAAATCAACAGCGACACCCTCGACGAACAACTCACCAGTCAGTTGGAGCAGATCCTCTCGGGGGCAGGTGGCGGTCGCTGCCCTGTGTCCATGGTTTACCTGCAGGCTCGCAATCGCGCACGAATAAATTGTGGCGAACGATGGCGAGTGGTCCCCAGCGATGAACTGCTGCAGGCGCTAAGGGACCAACTGGGCTCAGAGCGTGTTGCGCTGGAGTATTAAGCGTTTGCGGCTTTTCGCCGCTACAGTAATGCTTGTCTTGAGCGGGTGTTCCTTTTCCGGTCAGCATCCCTGTGTCTTTCGGGGAAAGCCCGACTACGCACCCTCTGCCGGCTGTCTCGCCGTGGTGCACGGTAAAATGCTTGTTGTCGACTCGCTCACCGGCGGCGTCACGCCGCCGGGCGGCAAGTCCCTGCCTGGGGAGTCTGCGCAGTGCACCGCCTTCAGGGAAACCCGGGAGGAAACCGGTCTTGAACTTATACCGGGACAACTGGTGACTGTGTTTGATACCGGCTTTCACCTGTATTTTTGCGAGATTCACGCGGCTTCTGGCACAATCGAACCCAGGACGGTGGAAGTGAAGCGCGGCTATTGGTTGGATATACGCGACTTCGGCGCGGTGCGCTGGCGCTATCCGGGGCAGGGGGAGGCACTGCGCAAATTATTGAGCCCGCAAACCCAGGATCAACCGTCGCCCGGCGACCGAGTTGAACGCAGCGTGCCCAGGCCGGTGTACGCAGATTAATGTCAATGAAAGGAAATGCAGCATGTCAGAACAGGATAAAATAGACGCGGCGGTACTGCGTCGTTTGTTGGCGCACCTTGACGAGCGCAAGGACGTACAGAATATTGAGCTGATGAATCTGGCCGGTTTTTGCCGTAATTGCCTGTCCAAATGGTATTTGGCGGCAGCCCGGGAGCAGGGTGTTGACGTGGATTATGAACAGGCTCGTGAAAAGGTTTACGGGATGCCCTATTCAGAGTGGAAGTCCCGGTACCAGCGTGAGGCCACACCGGAGCAACTGGCCGCATTCGAGCAGTCCAAACCGGCCAGTTGATGACCAGTGTCTGCTTTGCAGGAAATGCCGGCGTGCGCTTGAAATCTCCATAACAACGTAACAATAACGAGGTACTCATGTTGAAACTGAACACTATTCTTGCCGCCACGGGCCTCGCCCTGGCGTCCTTGCTGACCCTGCCTGCCCTGGCTGCGGACAAGCCAAACATTCTCGTGATATGGGGCGATGACATAGGTATCACCAATATCAGTGCCTACAGCGACGGGATTATGGGTTATCGCACACCGAATATTGACCGCATTGCCAGTGAAGGTATGCGCTTTACCGATTACTACGGTGACCAGAGTTGTACTGCGGGCCGTTCCAGTTTTATCACTGGCCAGTCACCGCTGCGCACCGGGCTGTCCAAGGTGGGTCTGCCAGGCGCCGAACTGGGCATACACGAACGCGATATCACCATTGCTGAAGTGTTGAAAACGCACGGTTACGCCACCGGGCAGTTTGGCAAGAACCACTTTGGCGATAAAGATCACCACCTGCCCACCAATCACGGCTTTGACGAGTTTTTCGGCAACCTGTATCACCTCAACGCCGAGGAAGAGCCGGAGGATGTGGACTACCCGAAAGATCCGCAGTTTCGGAAACTGTTTGGTCCCCGTGGGGTTATACGATCCTACGCCGACGGACGTGTGGAAGATACCGGGCCGCTGACACGCAAACGCATGGAAACCGCTGATGAAGAGTTCGTAGCAGCGGCGATGAAATTCGTCGACAAGTCAGTAAAAGACCAACGTCCGTTCTTTGTCTGGGTGAATACCACGGGTATGCATTTCCGCACTCATCCCGCTGCCAAGCACCTGGGTAAGTCCGGGCAGGACTTTTACAATGACGTGATGGTGGCACACGATGAACTGGTCGGTACGCTACTGAATCAGCTGGATGACTTAGGCGTTGCAGACAACACCATTGTGCTCTATTCCACTGATAACGGCGTACATTTCAACACCTGGCCGGACGCCGGTATCACCCCCTTTCGCAGCGAGAAGAATTCCAACTGGGAAGGTGCCTACCGCGTTCCCGCAGTCGTGCGCTGGCCGGGCAGGATCGCCCCGGGGCAGGTATCCAATGAAATCATGTCGCACCTGGACTGGATGCCCACACTGGTTGCCGCCGCAGGGGATGCCAGTCTCAAAAAGGATTTGCTGAAGGGGAAAAACGTAGGTGGCAAGCGCTCAAAGCTGCATCTTGACGGCTATAATTTTCTGCCCTACCTGACCGGCGAGGCGGAAAAAGGGCCGCGTCGTGAATTCATTTATCACGATGACGGCGCGATGCCTGTTGGCGTGCGCATCGGCGACTGGAAGATCGTCTATGCCGAGAACCGCGCTCAAACCATGGCTTTGTGGGCTGAGCCGTTTGTCACGTTACGCCTGCCGAAAATATTCAATCTCCGTCGCGATCCGTTTGAAAGAGCGGACCACAACTCCAACAGTTACTGGGACTGGATGATCGACAAGGCCGCCTGGATATACATGGGTAGCGCGACCACTACGCGTTATTTGCAGACCTTCACCGAATACCCACCCAGCCAGCGCCCGGATTCCTGGTCGATTGACAAGCTGACCGAGAAGTATATTCAGCGATAAGGGTATGGCCCCGCGTGAGAATTGCGCGGGGTTTCTCGGTCCGCTGCGCCGGCGACTGGTGTTGCCGGCTCAGTCAGGGAGTGATCGGGCGCTACTCCACGGAAGCTTCGCTTTCAGGCTTCTCCAGGCTCTGTCAGTGTCTCCGCCAATGGCATACAGCGCGGGGACCATCAACAGTGTGACAAACAGCGCGAACAGCACGCCAAAGGCCAGTGACAGGACGGCCGGTTTGAGGAACTGCGCGTTGGTCGCCTTTTCCGCCATGATAGGAATCAGGCCGACGAAGGTGGTTACGGTGGTGAGGAGAATAGGCCGGAAACGATTTACTCCTGCCTCAGTAATAGCACTGTGCAGCTCTGAGCCCTGTTTGCGCAAGCGTCCAATGTAGTCCACCAGAACCAGATTGTCGTTGACCACGACCCCCGCTGCAGCGCCAATGCCAAACCATGAAAACATCGCCATGGCTGTGCCGAATAGCAGATGTCCGAATATTGCGCCCATGAAACCAAACGGGATGGCGGTCATTACCAGCAAGGGCAACCAGTATGAGTGAAAAGCCACGGCTATCAGTGCGTACATCATGAACAGGGCGACGGCGTACAGCGCGAGCAACTCGTTGAAAAACTCTTCCTCCTGCTCCTGTTGGCCTCCTTTGAGAATGTCCAGCCCGGGATATCGCTGCTCCAACTCAGGTAAGAACTGTGCAGTCACATCGCGAGTGATGTTACCCATCAGGTCGTGATCCATATCGGCACGAACGCTGATGAACCGCTCACCATCTCGCCGCATGATCCGCTGTACGCCCGAGCCCATTTCAATGTCTACCACCGATAGAAGTGGCAGCCGGCGCCCATCAGCGGTGCGCACCTGGAAGTTGTTCAGGCTGGAGAGGTTGCTGCGTTCATCGGCTGGGTACTTGACCATGACCTTGACGTCGCCATTCTCGCGGGGCAGGCGCTGCACCTCCTCACCGTAGTAGGCCTGTCTCACCTGTCGGGAAACATCTGCCAGAGTAATGCCCAGCTTTTCAGCGCCGGGCAGCAGGTTGAAAATGAGCTCATCGGACTCGCCGCGCTGACTATCGCGAACAAAAAATGTGCCTTCATAGCCACTCAGGTGGTTGCGCAGTTCCAGTGACGCGGCGCTCAGTTGTGCCGCGTCGCGGTGGGTGAGCAGGTAAGTGACATCGGCACCATTGTCGGTGATGGTGTAGTTGACCTCTATCTGGTCGGCATCGGGAATATCGCCCACCAGAACGCGCAGCCTTTCGGCAGCCTGCTTTGCCGATAGATCACGTACTTCTGGTGGCGCCAGTTTGACAATGGCGATCACGCTGTCACGGCGCGAACGCGTATACCACCCTTCTATCAGTTCTCCGCTGCCAGCTCCTTCTGCAGCGCGCTGATTGACCTCTGCTATCAGTTGCTGTTCCGCCTTCTGCAGCTGGTCAAGAATTTCCAGTGCACGCGAGTAGGGCGTGCCGTTGGGGAGGGTGACGTTGATGTAGATTTGCTCCGATTCCACCTGCGGCATGAAGTAGAATTTCACCCATCCGCTGGTGAAAATTCCAATGCTGATCACGAATGCGCCTATGAAAACGCTGGCGGTCAGATACCGGTGCCGGATCGCTGCACACAACATGCGGCGATAGGTGGTTTCGGCAAAGCGAGTAATGCTGTGCTCCATTTTCTGCTGCGTCCTGGCCAGACCCTGCAGTTTTTCTCGGGGCTGCAAATGCCGCAGGTGTGCGGGCAATATGAAAAATGCCTCGATAAGGGAGAGACTCAGGGCCACGGTAATGACAATGGACAGCTGGCGCGTCATCTGCGCCATTTCCCCACTTACAAACAGCCAGGGTGCAAAGGCGATCATGGTTGTCAGTACCGCAAAAATGACCGGGCGGGACACTGCCATGGCACCTTCCACCGCTGAGTGTTCACCACCGCCGCTGATATGAGCGTGATGGTGAATGCTCTCACCCACCACAATGGCGTCGTCAACAACAATGCCCAGCACCATCAGAAAAGCAAAAGAGGAAAGTACGTTCATGGACACATCGTTAACCGGCAATAGCGCGAACGTTCCGATGAAGGCTACGGCGATGCCTCCCGTCACCCACAGCGCCACTTTTGGCCTCAGCGAGAGAATCAGTACCAGAAATACCAGCGCCAGCCCTATGTAAGCCGATTCAGCTATCAGGTCCATGCGTTCCCGGTACATGTCTGCGCTGTCAAACCACATGGTGAGTTCGACCCCGCGGGGCAAGCGAGTGCGCGCGTCATCCAGCCATGCGTGCACGGACTCGCTGGCTTTGACCACCTGCATATTCTCCGAGCTCAGTACCTGCAGTAATACCGCCGGTTGACCGTTCATGGTGGCGAGTATTTCACTGTCTTCGAAGCCATCGATCACTCGCGCCACGTCGCCCACACGTACTACTGCTCCGGAGGCTGTTTGACGCACAATGATTTTTTCAAAATCTGTTTGCGTGTCTGCCAGATTGCGCGCGCGCAGCGCAATGTCGCCCGTTTCGGTACGCACTCGACCGGATGACAGGTTGATGGAGTTTGCTCGAATGGCATTGGCTACGTCTTCAAACGACGTGTCAAAGCGACGCATTGCGGCTTCTGACAGCTCGATGGTCACTTCTTCCTGGCGCGTGCCGAATAGCGTAATGGTTGACAGGTAGGGTAAAGCGGACATTTCATCTTTCAGATCTTCCGCCAGTCGCGTCAACTCGCGCTCGCTGATATCACCGTGCACGGCAACGCGTAACATTTCGTCGCGGAATTGTCGCCGCTGTACGCGCGGAGGCTCGATATCCCGTGGCAGCGAGGTGACGCTGTCCACCGCGGCCTTCACCTCGTTGATGAATTCGTTGATCTCAACACCGGGGTAGGTGGTAACGTTGATTTCAGCCATGCCTTCGCTGGCGGTTGAGTTGTAGTGATAGACCTGGTCGATATTCTCCAGCGATTGCTCTATGCGAGCGATCACCTGCTCTTCGACTTCCTGGGGATTGGCTCCCGGCCAGCTCACGGTGATACTCGCCTGATTCGGCCTGATTTCGGGGAACGCTTCCCGCTCCATCGTCTGCAGACCGAGAAAGCCAGAGAGCAGAATGCCGACCATCAGCAGGTTGGCGGCAACCGGATTATGGACCCACCAGGCGATGATCTTGCGCATGATCAATCATCTCCGTGGGTCAGGCTGCGCACAGCCATACCCTGTATCGGGTTGCGCATCGCGGAGGTCACAACCTGTTCCCCCGGGGCAAGGCCGCCGCTTATCACCGCCTTGTCTGCGGTGGCATGGGCGACGTCTACCTGGCGCATTTCCAGCAAGGCTTCACTGTTGACCACGTAGACAGTATTCCCGGGGCGCAGTGCGCTGGCAGGTATGCTGACGCCATCGCGTAGCGTGCGTCCACTTACTCGCGCCTCTACGAAAAGCCCTACCGCCATCGGCATGCCCTGTTGCGAGATACCGCTGTCGTAGGGGTCAGTTACTTCGGCAATGGCATAGAGCATGCGTGTTGACGGGTCTACAGAAGCATCCAGGCGCACCAGCTCTCCCAGCCAGTGGTGGCGCTTGCCTGCCACTTCCGCACTGAAGCGCACGGGCGGGCCTTCTCCCGGCGCCGCCGTAAAGCCGATGGGCAGGCCCAGAGAAGCCAACTGCTGGTTGTTCAGCGGCAGGCGAACCTCTACCACCTCGGTGCTGAATACACTGCCCAGGGTAGTGCCAGGGGAAATGAACTGACCTATGTGTACGTGGGTTTCGGCTACGCGACCGCGAAAGGGCAGGCTTACCTGTGTGCGTTGCAGATCAAGCTGCGCCTGTTCCAGTCCGGCAGCCGCGGCTTCACGCATTGCCCGCGCCTGGGCTACCTGAGGTTTCTTCAGTGCAAGCTCGGACGCATTGCGGTCATTGCGCAGTTGTTTGCGAGCGACATCCTGGTCGGCCAGGGCCTGTTGTACCGCCAGGTCGGCATCAGCAAGTCTTGCCCTGGCCTCGCTCAGCGCGAGTCGGTAGTCGGTGTCTTCCAGTTTTAACAGCGGAACCCCGGGCTCGATTCGTCCCCCCTCGGTAAATTCCTTGGAGACGCTGATAACACGCCCACCAACCTGCGATACCAGGTCGATGGCGGTGCGCGCCCGTACCTCTCCCTGGGTGAGTACCTCCAGCGCTGACGTGTCTCGTTCAGCGGTGGCGGTGTAGACAGCTGCTGCGCGCAGCGGTGACTCGTTCTTATCGGGTTCGGGGCGCGAGGCCTGCAGTAACGCGTAGGCCCCCATAGAGAAGGCAATCACTGCCAGCGGAGCAATTACGGTAACCAGCCTGCTAGCCATAGGAGGGTTATTTCCTTTCTTTTATGGGCTGAATAAATGGTAACGTTCTGGCGGCTTCGAACCGCAAGAAGAATGTGCAAAAGTCACATATTTTCCTCGCGTACCGCAGGCCAGCTGATGTCGCTGAGGATCGCCCGGGATCAGGGCTTGCTGCGCGTCTTTTCTGCCTGTTCCAGCCAGAACAGGGTATCGACATAGCTGACGAATCGGCTCAGGTAATGTGGTGACAGGTCGCGCATAGTGGTTAGCGAATGAGTGGCCAGTCGCTGCGGATTGAGCGGCCCGGCGGCCTCAGGGACTTCTTCCACCGCACGGTTGACTACTTTATCCGCGTTCAGCTTCACCAGGGCAGAATGAAAGCGGCGTGCTGCCTTCAGTTCCTGCTGGCGTGCAGCGGGAGGAGAACTACTGGCGTCCACTGCCTGCTGCTCCATTGCATCTACCAGTTCCAGTTCCTGCTGGCGCAGCGCCGTCTCCAGCGGCGCAATATGCGGATCATCCTGTTCTTCCCGCAGTGAGTCCAGCAGCCGATTGAGTTCGCGTAACGCTTGGTTACCCACCGCGGAAATGTTTGTTCTTGCTGCCTTGGCGGGTTGTTGGCGGTAGTGTTCCATTGCTTTGCTGGCCCTGGCTTCAAGCAACTGCGCCACCCGGCCGCTGCGGCGTTGTGCCCGCTGCAGAAGTGTTTCGATATAGCGCAGGCGGGTCGGGTCGTGATGTCCGGCAGCCGTTTTCAAGGCATTGAATTCGGCCCGCAGTTCAGTCATTTGCTCCCTCCTGGGCAGCAGCGCGAGGTACCGGTGCCATTTCGACGCGGCGGTTGCGCGAGCGGCTGGCGTCATCGCTGTTGTCCTCTACCGGTTGCTGCGCGCCAAAAGCAGCGGCAAACACCAGCTCTGGAGGCATGCCTTCCTCTATCAGTGCTCGCGTCACAGTGAGTGCTCTCTGGGCAGACAGTTCCCAGTTGTCCTGGTAGTTCAGGTTGCCCGCCTGAATAGGCAGATCATCCGTAAAGCCGCTAACCATCAGTAGCTCGTTTTGTTCGCCAAGGTAAAGTTGTAGTGGCGGGACCAGAGAGCGCAGTAATTCCCGGCCCCCGGCCTGCAGCTGGTGGGAGTTGAGTGCAAACAGCACGCTGCCGCTGATACCGATACGCCCGTCGCGCAGCGTGATGCGGCCGCTGGCCAGGGGCGCGGCCAGCGCTTCCTCCAGCACCATGCGTCGTTCCTGCTCCGCCTCACGGCGCACCACCTCCTGTTGCAGCGACTGCGCCAGCTCAACCTGGTAGCCCAGTACCCAGACCAGGATCAGTACGAACACGCCTACCAGTGCGGACATCAGGTCGCCGAAAATTGCCCACACTGGCGTGTTGGCGTCCACCTCCTGCTGCAATTCGTCCATCAGCTCTCTGTCTCGTCAGCGAACAGGTCGCCAGTCTGCCCCAGACGCCGTAACTCTTCGATAATTTCGCGTTGGGAAAGCATGCTCTGGTCGATAATTTCCCGCGCCTGTGCCACGTAGTAGCTCATTTGTTCGTCGGATCGCTCACTGGATTTCTCCATGGACTGCTCAATGCGATTGAGGTTCTCGACCAACTGCGCGTTGGATTCACTGAACAGTTGCACGGCGAGACTGAAAGACTCACCCAGGCTGGCGATGTCTGCCGCACTGTCCGCTGCGTTGGCGCTGATCTCCGACAGCCTCCCTGCCTCGGCCGCCAGTTGTTCGCCGAACTGTTTGCTTACGCCTTGCAAAGATTCGCTGGATTCTGCTACGAGCGACTCGATAGCCTTTCGCTGCTCGCCAGTGGATTGCTGCATTGCGTCGCCAAGGTGCGCGAGATCCTGCAGGATTTGCTGTCTTTCTACGAGCAATTGCTTGTCACGCTGTATGTTGTTGGAGATTTCCTCCCGCAACTTGCCAATTACTTCGGCAGCCGCTTTGGGCGCTTCGGAGGCGGTCGCAATCAACTCGCTCATCGGTTGCTGTAATTCGCGCCCCAGCTGCGCCAGCTGCTGCGAAGAGGTGGTTTGCAGCTGACCCAGTTGTTCCGCAGCGCTGTTTTCCAGCCGGGCGATCGCATCACCCAGGGACGTGCCCAGCGTCTCCAGGGATTTGCTGGCCGCCGCGTGCAGTTGCGCCAGACTGTCGGCGGTGGACGATTGCAGGAGCTCCAGACGATCGCTGGTAGTTTTTTGCAAGGCCTGTATGTTTTCACCGGTGCTTGCGTTGATTGCCGACAATGTCTGTGCAGTCTGGGTGTGTGTCTGCGCCAGACCATCAGCGGTGCTGCGCAGCAACGTGGCCAGTCGCTCGTCCGTGCCTTGCTGGATGTTCGCCAGTGAGCGCGCCGTCTCATCATGCAGTAGGCCAAGTTTTTCAGCGGTGCCGGCCTCAATGTCGGCCAGGCGGCGTGCCACCTCAGCATCGCGCGCACGTTCCTCCTCGCGCAGGCTGCTCAGTTCCTCGCGTAGCGCAGTG
>JAUIIQ010000077.1 GCA_030431585.1 Gammaproteobacteria bacterium
CACAGTTTGGCTACTTGCGCGCGCCAATGCAAACCCGCAGGCGCTGCCCGGGAGAAGGCAGCTCTGCTGCGCTACGGGGAACCCGATAGCCTGGGTCCGACTAGGTCAAGGGTAACTTCGTCGCCTTGCACAGATGGCCCTTGTCATGGGCTGACCGGGCGCAGTCTCTGCACACATAACGCGGCTTATCCACGATATGGGCCAATTCATGGAGACCTTTTTCAATCTCTTTCTTCTTCCACTTACACAACGATCTGGCCATGATTTTTTTCCTGACAATAGCCCCGCTACACCGTTAGCACATCAACGCTGGGCCAGAATGGACTGAAGCCAACGACTGATTTCTTGTATTTCTTCCAGACACACCTCATGCGCCATAGGGTATTCACGCCACTCAACTGCATAGCCCGCGTCTTTCAAGGTGGTAAAGCCCGCCTTACCCAATGTCATGGGCAGCACCGGATCCTGTTCGCCATGACACATCAGTATCGGAATCTGCGCATTCGCCTGCGCCTTTTCTGAACCCAGACCTTCAGCGTCGCCAAGAAACGTGGACAAGGCAAGAATACCCGCCAACCGTTTCGGGTAGTACAAAGCCGTGTGCAAGGCAAGCACTCCTCCCTGGGAAAAACCCGCCAGCAGAATACGTTCTGCCGGCGTACCACTGTCGATTTCATACTGGATGAGATCGTGAATTCGTCGCACAGATTTTTTCAAACCCGGCAAATCCGCCCTGCCGCCTGGAGCAAAATCAAACCAGGCCCTTGCCCGTTGACCGCCGAAAGCGGTGACCGGCATTTCAGGAGCATGGGGGAATACAAAACGCACGGGCAACTCCGGCGGCAAGCGCAGTTCCGGCACGATGGGTTCAAAGTCATGCCCATCTGCACCCAGGCCGTGTAACCAGATCACCACCGCGACCGGCGTTGCTGGCGGATTTATCTCTACAGTTGGCAGTGGAGCGGACAACATAGGCGGCACCTGCGGGCCTGAATCACATTCGCTTTTGCAGCGGGCCCGCAATTTTAACCCAGTTTTCTGTACACATGGGAACTGTTGCAGAAGCCCCTCCCCCGGCCATGCATGTACTCTGGTTAAGCGGTGATCCGGGGTGTTACGATGCTCCTTAAACTGGAGGACAAGAGCATGCGACTGCAGGGCCAGAATTGTGTCATCACCGGCGGCTCAAGCGGCATCGGAGCCGCCACCGCGCGACGTTTCGTCGCCGAAGGGGCTGAAGTTCTTATTACCGACATCAATATGGACGCAGCCGACGCTTTAGCCGCGGAACTTGGCGAAGCGGTTACTACTTTTCGCTGTGATGTAAAAAGCGAGCAGGAAGTGAAAGCGTCAGCCGAGGCAGCTTACAGTCGCTGGGACAAGGTTGATGTTCTGGTGAATAACGCAGGTAGCGAGCTGAACCGGGCCTATGACGAAACAACCGAAGACGAATGGGACCACGTGCTCAACACCGACCTGAAAGGCCCCTGGTTGATGTGTAAACATTTCGTCCCGCGAATGGTTGAGCGAGGGTCTGGCAGCGTTATCAATATCTCGTCACTGAACGGGCTGGTGGGCTTTCCCCTGTCTACGGCCTACGGCAGCGCCAAAGGCGGGCTCGTCGTGTTCACTCGGGATATGGCAATAGAGTTGGCCAGCACCGGAGTCCGCATCAACTGCGTATGCCCTGGCGTGATTGCCACCGGCATGATGGAGCGCTGGACTGACCGGATGCCCGATAAGGAAGAAGCACAGGCGATGCTGCGTGGCACCATGCCAATAGGCCGCATGGGCACTGCGGATGAGGTCGCCGGTTCCATACTGTTTTTCGCTTCCGCAGATTCCAGCCTGTGTCAGGGAGCCATTCTCAGCGTTGATGGCGGGTTCACCGCTCAGTAGCACAAGAGGCCCTGGCAGAGCACCCGGCAATCATGACAGTTCATAGCTGATATCGAGATTCTCCAGGTTCCTGCCGAAGAAACTGGGCGTATATTTGTGGGCTTGATCAGGCTTCTGCAGCGCCACGCGCCTGATCCGGCTGACCAGCACCTGAAAACTGGTGATCATTTCCTGTCGTGCCAGGGGAGCGCCCACACAATGATGCCTGCCCACCCCGAAAGCGAGATGATTCCCTGCTTTTTCGCGGTGCAGGTCAATTTTATCTGCGTCGTGAAATGCCGCTTCATCCCGGTTGGCCGCGCCAAAGCGAAGACTCAGCACGTCGCCTTTCCTGAAAGCCACATCGCCGACCGTTGTGTCCTCTGTCACTTCGCGAAACATACCTTGTGCAGGTGACTCCAGCCTAAGCACCTCTTCAACAAATTTCGGGATCAGCCCGGGAGTTTCTTTCAGCGCATTGAAAACATCCGGCTGCTCAATCAATTTGAGCATGCCTGAGGAGATGCCTGAGGTTGTCGTTTCGTTACCGGACGCCAGCAGGTCAATGGTGACGACTGTCAGCAATTCGTCCATGGGCATAAAGTCGCCCTCGTCGTTCTTTTCCAACGCAAGTATGGACAGTATGTCGTCTCTGGGGTTTTCGCGCCGCTGGTCGATTTCATCCTTGAAGAACTGCTGCATCTCCACCACCAGCCTGGCGCACTCCAATTCCCGCTCCCGACTTATCATCATGCCAAATGGCTCCACAATGGCGTCTGACCAGGCCTTGAAGGTATCGAGATTGCTGGTGGACACACCAAGTTGCCGAGCTATAACGATCATCGGCAAAGGATGGGAAAAGGCTTTGACGAAGTCACACTCACCCGCAGCACCAAGGTCGTCGAGCAGGTCATTTGCGATTTCTTCGATATACGGTGTCAGAGCTCGCACTTTGGCCGTGGTGAAAAACTTGTTTAACAGTGCTCGTATTCGGGTATGCCGAGGTGGATCAGAGGTAGAGCAGGACGCCATTGGAACCCAGCCGTGATTCTCGTAAATGTTAAGGACCTCCTGCGGCATGCCATCGGACCCCAGCGCCATTGGCGAGACCCCACTGATGAACAAGTCTGGCTGGCGGATGATACTGCGGCATAGGTCGAAGCTTGTGACCAGGTAGAATCCGGTTTCCGGCATACGGTAAACCGGGGCCTCCCTGCGCAGGCGCTGATACAGCGAGTAGGGACAGGCCTGAACCTCAGGGTCCATTAAATTCTCATAAGGTTTCACGACTCACACGGCTCCCTTTTTCACTCTGCCTCATGGCGACGAACCTGCGCGCGATCCTGCACTGAGGTATACCGCTACCCGGTCTCACCCACTGTTTCCATAGCTTCGCAAATCGACCCCAGGAAACGGGCGCCCGCAGCTCCATTGATAACCCGGTGATCGCAGGCCAGTGTCAGGGCGCAATAGCGTTCACTTTCCGGCTTGCCGTTGTTGATCACCACGCGCTGCGAAACTGCACCTACTGCCAGAATCATCACCTGCGGAGGATTGATAATAGCCGTGAAGCTGTCAACGCCCAGCATACCCAGGTTGGATACGGTCACCGCCCCGCCATCAAGGTCACCCGCTTCCAGTTGCCGATCCCGGGTTCGCTGCACCACCTGGCCAGCCCGCTCAGCTACCGTCGCAATATCAGCGCCGCCCAGGTCTCGTACCACGGGCGTCAACAAGCTTTCGCCTGTATCTACCGCAATCGAGACGTCAATAGTTTCCAGATCCCTGATCCCGCCAGGCAACACGTTCACGTTAAGCTCGGGGTATTCGCCCAACGCCCTTGCCACGGCGTGCACCAAAAGGTGATTCACCGTAACCGCATGGCCAGACTCCTCGCGAATAGCGGCAAGATGCGCGAGTGCCGGGTCCATTGCACAGTCTCGTTGCAGGTAAAAATGGGGGATGGTCTGCTTGGCGAGCGTCATGCGTTCAGCGATGGTTTTCTGCGCGCCCTGGAATGCCCTCAGCGGCAAAGCGCCAGCCGAACTCCGCGCGCCCTCTATATCATCACGCAGAATCCGCCCGCCATAACCCGTACCGGAGATCGTAGCCGGATCCAGCCCCATACGTTGCGCTTTGCGCCGCAGGGCCGGCGAAATCCTGACTGATCCATCGCCTGCCGCAAGCTCTTTGGTACCCGCAACAGCGCCGTGGTCATCGTCGGTGACAACTGGCTGGCCGCCGTCAACGTCGGCGCTCAGGCTGGCCACAAAGGCATCGATCTCTTCCTCAGCGACCACTTCGCTGGCCATTACACCGATAAGAGTGCCTACCGCCAGTTCGTCTCCTTCCTCAGCGATAATACGCACCAGCACACCGTCGTCGGTCGCTTCAAAACTATTGACGATCTTGTCCGTCTCGATGTCCACCAACTCATCGCCTTTAGCGACAGCTGTGCCCGTGGTCACGCGCCATTCGGATATGGTACCGCGCTCCATTTCGATGCCCCACTTGGGGATGGTGATGGGGATCAGTTTGGCCATTACCGGGCCTCCTTGGCGTCGCGATCGGGTAGCGCGAAGTTCAGCAACACATTCCCCGGGAGCCGGTCGCCAAACAGGTATCCCGAGTTGACCAACAGATGACCTTGATACGCCACCGGACCATCTGACTCTATGGAGCCGCCATGAGCTTCGCGCCCGGCAACGGATGTAAAGCTGCGATTAGTCTGGTAGGCCCACAAAACCTTGCCGGTCTCACTGTCATAGGCTCGCAACTGGCCGTCAAATCCACCGGCGAAGACCAGCCCCGGGACAGCGGTTGCCGCAGCGGATATTCCGGCGTCACAGGCTGGTTTTTCGTGGTCCTCACAGTCTTCCTCCGCCCTTGTGTACCAGAGCTGCTTACCCGTCTCTGCGTCCAGCGCAAACACGCCAGGAAAACGTTCTGCATCAAAACGGCCGATAAAGTCGGTATCCGCGTTGGGGGCGTAAACCGTTTCACCATCGGTTGCCAGGCCCCAGTGGATGCCTCCAGCGTAGCCGCCCAGCCCCACTTTACGGGACCAGATTATTTCGCCCTTTTTCTCCGGATCCATACCGTAGACAAATCCATTCTTTTGCCCCACCACAAGAATATCCTTTCCCGACTTCAATGAAATCAGTACGGGCGGAGCGCCTATGTCCATGTCCGGGCCATTCTCTTCAGGGCAGTTGTAACTTGAACCGATAAAGCAGCTCATGTTCCACGCATCATTGGCAGTAAGCTGTTTACTCCAGACCAGTTCCCCTGTGTCGATTGCAAACGCAAGTACTGCATCGCTGTTGCGATGTGCAGGGGAGGAATAGGACTCGCCCGTGCCCACGTAAAGCAGCCCACGTTCAGCATCTACCGTCGGAGAGTTCCAGACCGGCGCACCGGAAGGAGCAACAATGGGCACGTCCAGCGGATTTCGTTTACCGGTATCAACTGGTTCTTCAGGTATGGAGAAATTCTTCCATAACATCTTCCCGTCGGCAGCACTGAAAGCGGTGATTCCGCCCCTGAAGGTACAACAGGCGTAGTTGGGGTCTGCCGCCGTGGCCCACTCACGTGACGACATCGGTACAAATAATCTGCCATCGTAAAGCCGCGGCGAACCGGTAATAATTGCGTTGGGATGGTCATTCAGGTGCGTGCGCCAGGCAAGCTGACCATCCAGCCCATTGACTGAATAAACGTTACCGGACAGGTCGCCAAAATACAGGGTCAGCGGCGCGTCACCGGAGGGCGGTGCGACGCTGATGGCCGACCGAACCTCGGCGTCAGCCTTGAAAGTCCAATGCACGCAACCGGTCTCAAGATCAATGGCATACACGACGCCGTGCTGAGAGCCGACGTAAATCACATCGCCATAAAGTGTGGGTTGCGAACGGGCGCGCGTCGCTCCGGGAAAATCAAACACCCACTTCAACTGCAAGTCGCTCACATTGTCACGACTGAGGCCGGCCGTATCGGCATCGATAAAACGATGGTTCCTTTCGCCAGCACCCCAGGACACTATGCTCGATTTCGCCGAAGTTGATATGGGTTTATCTGCACCACACATGAGCGGCGAAGGGTCTGCCGGACTTTTACCACCTGAACCGGCCAGGTAGTTTGCCACCAGCACACGCTCGGCGGCAGACAGCTTGGCAGCCTGCTCTTTCATAACCCCCTCGTTGAGCGCAGTGAGAATATCCTCAGGCTGCGACATGCGAAACAGAATATTGTGAGGCGCACGTGGCACATTACCTTCGTGGCATTCTGCGCAGTGCTGCTGATACACCAGCTGCCCGGGGTCAACGGCGGCATAGGATGGTTGCATCGCCAGCAGCAGTACAGCCAGCAATGCCAGCAGCACTGATCTGTTACAAGGGCCGTGAACAACACGGTAAGTAGCCTGTAGCATCGAGCTCATCGTAATTTCACCCACTTTCATCAGTACGCAGCCACTTCGCGTATTGCCGACTCTATCTCCGCGACCGAAGGCACATACTCTTTCTCCAGAACCGGGCTTGCGGGCACGGGTGTATGCGGTGCGGTCACCTTCCTGATGGGCGCGTCGAGGTAATCAAAGCCTTTTTCCACGACAATACTGGATACCTCCGAAGCCATACTGCAATAGGGGTTGGACTCATCCACCACTACCACGCGGCCAGTCTTGCGTATGCTGGCGAGAATTGCCTCGTCATCGAGAGGGGACAAGGTTCTGGGGTCGATCACCTCCACTGAGATACCCTCGGCAGCCAGTGCATTCGCGGCCTGCCCTGCCAGCAGGACCATTCTGGAGAAGGCGACTACAGTGACGTCCGTGCCCTCGCAAACGGTTCGCGCCTGGCCAAACGGGATAGTGTACGACTCATCAGGCACTTCACACTCTTCTGTGTAAATAGCCTTGTGTTCGCAAAATACCACGGGATCATCGTCTCTGATCGCCTGTGCCAACAGCCCTTTCGCGTCATAGGCATTGCTGGGCGCCACTACTTTGATACCGGGAATGGCCACTAACAGGGGATAAAGAATGGCTGAATGCTGTGGCCCGGTACCTGCCCCGGCACCTATCATGGTGCGGATGGTGACCGGCGTGGTAGCACGCCCACCAAACATGTAACGAAACTTGGCTATCTGGTTCATTAGCTGATCCAGGCAAACACCCAGGAAATCGATAAACATCAGTTCTGCCACCGGTCTCAAGCCAGTGAGAGCGGCGCCACCTGCTGCACCGATAATGGCAGACTCGGTAATGGGAGTGTCGATGACCCGCAGTTCACCAAACTCGTCCGCAAGGCCCGCAGTAATTCCGTATACACCGCCGCTCTCTCGATTGGCCACATCCTCGCCCATCACCACAACTCGCTCATCACGGGTCATTTCCTCGCGCAGGGTCTGGTTGATCGCCTCGCGTATGGATATTTTGCTCATGCTGACTCCCCTCGGTAGCTCACATACACGTCTTTGTACAATTGGTCCGGCGTCGGATCAGCTGCAGACAGGGCGCGCTCAACGCCGGCGTTCAACAGGTCCTGTATATCATCGTCAATCTGTTTGATCTTGCTTGAGTCGAGATCACTGCAGCGATCATCGGCCAGGAATTTGGTAAGCGGGTCGTAGCTTCTGCGCGACGACTCCAGTTCTTCACCATCACGATACTGCTGCGCATCACCTTCAAAATGACCGTAGTAGCGAGACGCCACTGCCTCTATGGCAGAGGGCCCGCCACCCTCACGACCACGTTGCACAGCCTCTCCAACCGCCTCGTACACTGCGAAAAAGTCACTGCCATCGACGGTAACCGCCGGCATACCGTAGGCACCTGCACGCTCGGCAATTCTGCCATCGGGTTTGGGATTCCGGGTAAACTCAGCGTAATGGTTGTTTTCATACATGAAGATCATGGGCAGTTGCAGGACAAAAGCCAGGTTAAGGGATTCTGCTACCGTACCCTGGTCGGACGCGCCGTCTCCAATGAACGCCATTGAAACCTTCCCGTTACCTAATGTCCTGGCCGTCAGGGCAGCGCCGGCCGCAATGGGGGGACCGCCGCCGACAATGGCATTGGCACCAAGCATGCCCTTGCTCATATCGGCGATGTGCATTGAGCCGCCTTTCCCTTTGCAGATACCTTCCTGCTTACACGCCAACTCAAGAAGCATGTCTTCGATATCACAGCCCTTGGCAATGCAATGACCATGGCCGCGGTGGGTACTGGCTATATAGTCCTCATTGCCAAGATGCATACAGGCGCCTACTGCGATGGCTTCCTGGTTACGATACATATGAATAAAACCAGGTAACTTGCCGCGCTGGTACTCTGCGCGCATACGCTCCTCAAACTCGCGTATCAGTTTCATGGTTCGGTACGCTTCGTACAGTGTTTCCAGTGAGTAGTTCAAAGCCGGCTCCGATTAGTCAGTTTCAATTAAGTCCAGTGGATAACGATAAATACTTTCGGTCTGGTCCTGCCCAATGACGAATACGTTCTCCATATGAGAGGGTCCGTACTTGCTGCCAAAGTAAAGTGCGTCAAAACTCAGGACCATGTTCGGCTGGATTTCAAATCCCGCGGTGGCAGCGTGCAACCCGGTTGAGGGAAAACGCACGGGACTTTCCAGGGGCACACGGCCAATGGAGTGCACAATCATCAGTAGTTTCGCGGGGGCTTCCAGCTCCCGTGCAATACCACAACGAACAGGTTCACAGACCTCTGCCGAGTTTGCTCCGGGTCGCAGGTTCGCTACCACCTCCTCAAAGCAACGCTGCACGATGGCATGTTGTTCGCGATAGGCACTGGACGCCTCACCAATATGGGCAGTGCGGTTTATGTCTATCCAGAAGTTCTTATAGCGACCCTGTGTTTCCAGGATGGCTATCTCACCGCCTGAGAACGGCGTGTCGAAACGCGTTCGAAACAAATCAGGTTTGAAGATGGCGTCGTAGCTGCCACCAAAAAGCATGGGACTGCTGGGCAGAGGGTCAATGTCTTCGTCGATCATGAAGTGAGCCACGGCTTTTTCAATCTCAGCCCAGCTCCTGCCGCGGCCCAGCTGCTCCACCGTATAGCTCATCACCCTGTCGGCTTTTACCCCGCTCTCACGAAACAGTGCGATTTCACCAGCTGTTTTGATGGATCGGGCCGCCAGCATCAGGTCGAGGCCATCTGCCCAGAGCTGGCCACAGGCCTTGTCAGCGCTCAATGCCACGCGCATGTCATCGAACAACACCGTATCGCCGGTCAAGCTCAGGCTCTGCAGGCATGCCACTATCGAATCGACAATAGTAGGTGCGCAGGCGCCGTCTACACAGGTATTGAGCTGCTGCAGCTGGTCCTGCAAATCCGCAGCGAGCTCCAGGTGGACATCTTCCGAGCGGCCGGTAACGCAAAAGTTGAGTAAATCGAAAGTGCGCAAGCGCTCGAAAGCGACTGCGTGGCCCTCACGCTCAGCCACTACCAAACCAATCAGGCTTGCTTCAGGCAGAAAAAGCGTTACTGGCAATGCCTCGGACGCCGGGACGAACACAGCGGCTATCGGCTCTGGCAAGTGCCAACCGTCCATGACCGATTCATAACCGGTCACATAGGCGACATTGTCTGACGTAGACAGCACGATCCCGGCGGCACCGGTCTCAGCCAGCCGCCCCCTGAGCCGATCTCTGATTTCTGCGAACAACGAATGCCTCCACCAAAGTAAAAAAAAGCCGACGTACGCCGGCTTTAGTTGTACTCAATCGACTCACTAGAAAGTGTAGCCAACCTGAACACCGAGCTCGCGAGGCGGACCGTAGGTGGTGAAGTTCCAGAGGTTAGCCACAGGGTTTGCGGAATTCCGGTACTCCTCGTCGGTGAGGTTCTTGCCGTACAAGGACACCTCAAACTGACTCTCAGCGCTTTCCCAGGTGACGTAGGCGTTAACCAGGGTACGTTCCTCCAGCTGGGTGTTGGCTTTCTGGCGCAACACGGGGTTATCGATAGTGCCGCCCTGCTGGCTGGCCGGAGCCGGGTTGATTTCAGCCTCGTCCTGGTAGTGCACATTGAAGTTATAGGTAATGGAGCCGCCACTGGACAGGTCCTGGAAGTAGGTAAGGCTTACACCACCATTGAACTCAGGAGAGTAGGGCACTTCCAGATCGGAAAAATCAAACGACTGCAGTGCGCCTTCGATACCGAGCGTGGCAGGGTCGTAACCCGGCTCGTAGCTGTCGTATTCGTGATCCAGCCAACCAAAGTTGAGATCAATCCGGAAGTCAGGGATAGGCACATAGCTCAGCTCCAGCTCAAGACCGATCGCCGTACTCTCCCCTTCGTTCAGGGCGACGGTTTCCTGGAAATCATTGCCGGCAGCGTCCTTGATGGAAACAACGGTGTCGCGCTGCAGGTTCTCGTACTGAGTATGGAACAGAGCTGCGTTCATACGCAGCGCGCCGTCCAGCATGTCTGCCTTGACCCCTATTTCGAAGTTTTCATTCTCTTCACTGGCATAGGGCTGGCAGCTGAATGCACTGCCGCATGTTTCCGAGAAACCACCCGCCACAAAGCCTGTCGCGAAGCTCATGTAAGTCATGACATCTTCGTTCCAGTGATAATCAAGGACCACACGATAGGTGTTGGCGCTGAAGTCCTTGTCGTCCTTTATCACGTTGCCGAATGCAGACTCAGGTAGAGGGTTGGTGTGCGGCCCCTTGAACTCATCGACCGTAATAAAGTTACTCACCGGGTTTTCTGCGGTACCCAGGCTAAGACGCGTGAAATCTTTCTCGTCCTTGGTGTGGCGGAAGCCCGCTGTCAATTTCAACGAATCTGTCAGGTCATAGCTGCCGTCAATATAGAACGCCAGGCTTTCCCTGTCCTGGGAGGTAGCCTGCACCTCATAGGTATCGCGATAGAACTCCGCGTCCGGGCCGGCAAAGATAAGGAAGTATCCGAGGTTCCCGAAAACCAGGAAGTCCACGTCGTCCTCGTAATAGGCCGCACCCGCAACAAAGTTGAAGGGGCCACCGTAGTTGGTTGAAACGCGAAGCTCATTCTGCAGCTGCTCGCGCTCTGTGTTTCGGCTGGCGTCATACTGGGAGGTGTAAGCTTCACCAGTATAGGTACTGGCCAGCACCTCATCCTGGTTCCTGGCACCCAGAATCCACTTCACTTCGTACTTATCGAACGTAAAGGTCTGGTTGAGGTAAATGCCATCAGCGTCTATCTCATGCCCTGCAGGGATATCGACCACCCGGGTAGCCGTGTAGGACTGCCCGGTTGAGAACGGGTCGCCGTTGCCAATACCGGGGAAGCCCGCGATGGGCCACAGGTAACCTTCGCCACCATTCTGGTTGGCCAGCGGCGTCTCGTTCACCGCGGCAACCGTGTCGCCACGATCCTTCACGTACTCAAAATTAAGGTCCGCGAGATAAAAATCATTTGGCTGCCAACGGAACTTGAGCTTGCCGGCCAGTACGTCCTTGCCGCCCAGGTCTTCGCCGCGACCGACATCAGGAAACTTGGAGCGCGCCAGGTCGTTACACTGGTCGTTATCCGGGAAGTTGGCGTTGGGACAACCCAGGCTCTGGAATTCGCCGCCAGCCGGCTTGTCGTTGGTATACCAACCATCGCTTTTGTCCTGAATCACTGCCAGGCGCGCGGCGATGGTATCACCCAGAGGTACGTTAACGCTGAACTTCAACTTGGTGGCATCTGAATCATTGGAGGAGAACTGCGAGTAGTTGCCCTCGATATCGCCAAAGAACTCGCCCAGTACCGGCTTCTTGGTAGTGAAAGCAATCGCGCCGCCGGTGGTGTTCTTGCCGAACACCGTGCCCTGTGGACCACGGTAGATCTCCACCTGCTCCATGTCGAACATTTCGATGAACTGCGACTGCACGTTATTGAAAGCGAATTCGTCTACGGTGATACCAACCGAGGCATCCTTGGTGACAAGAATAGAGTTGAAGCCGGTACCACGCATACCGCCGGCAATCGCGTTAAAACCTGTCTGAGGCGTCAGGTTAACGTTGGGGGCCAGCTCTGTCAGAGCGGTCACGTCGTTCTGGAAGGTTGACTCCAGCTGCTTGGAGGTGACAGTCGTTACCGCCACGGACAGGTCCTGTTGCGCCACGGTGCGCTTGGTACCGGTTACGATAACCTCTTCAATATTGAGTTTACTGCCTGAGTCCGCAGTTTGCGCATGGACACTGCCGACTGCGAACGTTTGCGATATTGCCAGGCACACGGCTGACCCAAGGACTTTCTTGTTCAGATTGATCATTGCGGATCCTCGTTTATATTTATAACTGAATCTTTTCCACACCTTTCTTCCGGATAAGCGGTAGCAAGGCTTTTACTGAGCTCCTCGATTTTGAATATAGTTCAATTGAAAGTCGGCCACAACCGTTATTTTGAATTTTATTCAAGAGACTGCACTGCCCTGATGTGGAGCGCCTGGTTGCCCCCGGGGCAGTGGTCAGGATTCCCCTGACAGCGAAGAATCAGTTGCCGATATCCAGGTGGGCTTCACCGCTGACAAGGCCAATCAGTGTCTGGGCATCGAAGACATAGTCGATGCCCCCATCCGGCTTGAAGTACGTCACCGCACCCGAGCCAAGGAAAAGCATCTCCGTCTCGACCTCACAGCGGGCTTGCGCGTGCTCAGCGAAGACCGGTTCAAAGCCATAGGTTCCCTCAGGTGCACTGCCTACTTCGTAGAGCAGTTCCCCCTTGGTGATAAAGAACTGCCCCACACCCTGATGACGATGTGACTGGAAAGCCGCACCGGGTTCCATATTGACGAACAGCGCCCAGTCACCCGTGACAGGACAGGCTCGAAGTACCTTGAAGCGGGTGCCACCGCCGACCTCCAGCCAGGGTAGTGTGTGCACGTTGGCGAGGATGTCGCCCTGCTCTGAAACATAGGGGTTGGTTGCAGTTCCCATGGCATGGTTCTCCGCTAGTCAGTATAAAAGTTTGTCCAGAATCGTAACTAGCACTACCCTGAACAGCAACCTTGAGGAAAAGAACCCGTCGCCAATGACCAAACGCTTGCCATTTCTATTTTCTTTTATCGCTTCACTGCTTGCCTCATCCCTGGCGGCGGACGAACAGGACTGGCCCCACGTGGGCGGCGCTGCCGGCGGCGGGCATTTCACCCGGCATACGCAGATAAACCGGAACAATCTGGACGACCTGGAAGTGGCCTGGGTGCATCGCTCCGGAGATTTTCGCGACGGCGGAAACTTCAAGGATGGCAACAACTATCCCGAAGAACCGCTACAGACGGCTCTTCAGGTTACCCCAATACTGTTCAACGACGCGCTCTACTACTGCACTCCTTTCAACCGCGTGTTCGCGCTTGACCCGGAAAGCGGAAAAGAACTGTGGTCATTCGACCCCAAGGTCAATCTCGATGAATATGCGGTACCGCGGTGTCGCGGGGTCAGTGCCTGGACCAGTAGCAAACTGAAACCGGAACAAGCCTGCCACAAACGCATTATCGCACCGATTGTTGACGCACGCGTGATCGCACTGGACGCCTTGACAGGCAAACCCTGCGATGATTTTGGCAATAACGGGGAAATCAATCTCAGAGAAGGCCTGGGCGACCACCCGAACTATGAATACCTGCTGACGTCACCACCGGCGATTGCCGGCGACCTGGCCATAGTGGGTAGCGCCGTTACCGACAACATGACGACCACCGTTCCCGGCGGTGTCGTCAGGGCATATGACCTCAACAGCGGCGAACTCGTGTGGTTCTGGGACCCTGTTGCGCCGAACACAAAACCCGCGCTCACCGAAGAAGGGCAACTGTATCAGCGCGCCACTACCAACGTGTGGTCGATCATGTCATTCGATCCGGAGTTGAACCTGGTCTACCTGCCAACGGGTAACACGTCACCGGACTACTTCGGTGGCCTGCGCAATGGCTCGGACTACTATTCCAGCTCCGTGGTGGCGCTGCATGCCGAAAATGGCGAGGTCGCCTGGCATTTCCAGACGGTACATCACGACATCTGGGACTACGATGTGCCTTCACAGCCAACACTCTACGATGTCACCATGGGCGGCAAGAACGTCAAGGCGCTGGCCCAAACCACCAAGATGGGATACATATTCCTGCTCAACAGGGAAACCGGCGAGCCGCTGTTTCCAGTTGAGGAAAGGCCAGTCCCACAGGGCGCTGTGCCGGGTGACTTCACCTCGCCCACACAACCCTTCCCGACCAAGCCGCCCACGCTGCTGGACACCAATTTCGGGCCAGAGGATGTCTGGGGTCTTACTCCCTGGGACAAGAATGCCTGTCGCAAACGGCTGGCCAGCGTACGCTCGGAAGGCCTGTTCACACCACCTGCCATAGGGGGATCTCTCCACTTCCCCAGTGCTGTGGGTGGCCAGAACTGGGGCGGACCCTCTGTCGATATGGACCGCAACGTACTGGTGGTCAATACGCTTCACATGGCCAGCCTGGTTGAGCTGATCCCACGCGAACAATGTGAACAGGCTGCAATCGACAGAAAGAACGACCCGCTGGCCAGCAAATTCGCCTCCATTGAACCATCTGAGGG
>JAUIIQ010000078.1 GCA_030431585.1 Gammaproteobacteria bacterium
GCCTGTTGCGCGAAAAGCTGGAGGGTCTGATTGCCGAGACCCAGCAGGACGCCGAGAAATTGCGCGGCATTCTGGAAGACGATATTAACGATGGCAAGATCGATATCGAATCCAACGGCCGCTCCATTACTATCCGGATTCGCGAGCGCGGCTCATTCCCATCGGCATCGGCCACGCTCAGCCCGGAGTTTATCCCGGTAATGAGCTCCTTGCGCGGGGCGCTGACCTCTATCGAAGGGCAGATTTCTGTGGAAGGCCATACCGACAATATTCCTATTCGCACAGCGACGTTCCAGTCCAATTGGGACCTGTCTGCCACGCGCGCATTGTCAGTGACTCACGAACTGATCAAGGACGAAACCATTGACCCGAAACGCTTCATGGTGGTCGGCCGCGCTGACACACTGCCGTTCACGCCCAACACCAACTCCCAGGCGCGGGCGCAAAACCGCCGCGTGGAAATTATCATCCGCCAGGGACTGGACCAGCAACTGACTACCGACATCAAGAAACTGCAAAGCGGGTTTGACGACCTGTTGCAGGGCATAGACCTCAACGCCGCAGGATAACCAGGACCGCATGCCAGGAAAGGAACCATGACCCACACCAAGGAACGCAGAGATTATTTTCGTATCAACGACATCATCGGCCTTTCCTACACCGAACTGACCGGCGAAGAAGAAGAAAAGTACCCGGACCAGTCAGGCGACATGGGGTTCCCGCTGGCCAACCTGCTCAGTGAGGTAGACGCCAGCTTCAACAATGTAGCCAATACGGTGTGGAAGGAAGAACCCAGCGTAGCCCAGGCGCTGGGACTGCTGAACCGGAAAATATCGCTACTGGCGGCGCACGTGATGCAGGCCGACGGCTCCCTGGCCGACTCCTATGAAGACATTATCGTCAGCCTGAGTGGCTGCGGGATGGGGTTTCACAGTAACGAACCGCTCACCGAGTCGGGACGCCTGCGGATGAACGTGATACTCAAGCCATCGCATGTTGAGGTCAGCTTCACCGCCACGGTGGTCAGCTGCGAGGCGCTGCCCCCCGAGAAAAAGCATGCTTACTGGGTGCGCATCAGTATCGATGAAGGCAACGATGCCGCCCAGGAACAAATCATTCAGCACGTGGTGCAAAAGCAATACTCATCGATCGCCATCAGCAAATCGTGAGCCAGGCCGGGCAGCCCCACTCAAACGTGGTCGTCGATATGCCCACCCTTCAGGCCATCATGCTCGGATGGCGATTCTTCTTCATCAGGCTTTTGCTGCCGCTGTGGCGGCTTGCGTTCCTCGTCCTTGCCCGCGACGGGTCGCGGCCGGTGTATGGGAACGATGTGGCCCGGGCCCAGTTTATCAACCATCAGAACCTCCTGCGGCTGCACAGCAGCGCTCTCAGTTTTCCTGCAGTGCCGACATGGCGTTATCCTTGAGCATCTCGAATTCGTAAACCCGCTGGTTGCCGTCTTTCTCCAACGCGGCCATCACGACGACAACAACACGGCGATTCTTGGCACGACCTTCTTCGCTGTCGTTGTCCGATACCGGCTGGTGCTCGCCATACCCGATAGAAGCCAGCCGCGCGGGGTCAATACCATTGCGCTCAAACAGGCGCACGACGGCCGCAGCGCGGGCTGAGGACAGCTCCCAGTTTGAGGGAAAGTTGTCGGTGCTGATGGGCTCGTTGTCGGTAAAGCCCTCAACGTGGATGCGGTTAGGCAGATCTACAAACACGCCAGCCAGATTGACCAAAGTGGGCACGGAAGCGGGTATCAGTTCACTGCTGCCGCTGAGAAACAGCAGACTGGACTTGATCTCCACTTCCAGCCAGAACTTGTTGCGCTTGACGTCGATGAGGTCGTCATCCAACCATTCTTCCATCTCCCGTTCCACGTTACTGGAAATGTCATCCACTTCCTTTTCCGCGGCATCGAGCAGGCGTTGCGAGAAATCATCCTCGGGCTCGACAGGTTCTGCCTCCTCCGGCGGAGCATCACTGACCGGACGCAGGGGCGGCAGCACAGCGTCACCGCCGGGGCCCTCGGTGGCGAGCAGTGCAGCGGTGAGCATTTGTGCGCGGACGTAGTCATCCACCGGCACTACCTGTGCAGACACACCGTTTTCACCGAAGGCGTTTACCATGGCTCCGGAGAGCACGCGGTACTTGTCCTCGTTGACCGAGCTGATGGAGTACATAACGACAAAAAAGGCGAACAGCAACGTGATGAAATCCGCGTAGGAGACCATCCACCGTTCATGATTGATCGGCTGGCTGACCACCACCCGGGTCCTTCTCGCCATGTCCTTGTCGCGCCCCTACCTCAGGTATCCTTCGAGCTTGCTGGCAATGGTGCGAGGGTTCTCGCCCTCGGCGATACTCACCATGCCATCCAGCAACATCTCACGGTACTGCGTCATTTCATCTGCTATCGCCCTGATCTTGTTGGACATGGGCAGGAACAGGAAGTTGGCAAAACCCACGCCGTATATGGTTGCCACAAACGCTACCGCGATACCTGGCCCCAGTGCGGCCGGGTCAGCCAGGTTATTCATCACGTGGATCAGGCCCAGCACGGCACCAATAATACCGATGGTGGGAGAATAGCCGCCCATCGCCTCATACACTTTGGCTGCATTGGACTCGTTGATCGCCAGGCTGTCTATCTCAATTTCCAGCGCCTTGCGAATCTCCTCGGGCTCACTGCCGTCCACCAGCAACATCAAGCCTTTGCGGGTAAAGGCGTCCGGCTCCTTGTTGGCAATCCCCTGCAGGCTCAACAAGCCGCCCTTACGTACCGTTTTACTCCAGGTGTTGATGCGGCGCAGCGACTCCTGTGGCTCCAGCTTGGGCGGCAGGAACACCCAGGACCCGCGCTTTATTCCCTGTACAAAGGTTTTCAGCGGCATCTGCACCAGGGTTGCACCCAGCGTGCCACCAAAGACCACCACAAACGCGGTAAGCTGTATCAGCGAATCCGTGTGGCCGCCTTCCAGCAGGTTGCCCCCCAGCACCGCCAGCAGCGAGAGCACGATGCCGATTACCGACAGGTAGTCAACTCTGCGGCCGCCTTTTGCCTTTACTGCCATATAGGCGAACCCACTGCGATTGCTTTTGGGCGATCAGCTGTCATCTTGTCGCATCTTGGCCCGCAGTCGCGCCAGGGCCTGTCCGTGAATTTGCGACACGCGCGACTCGGAGACACCCAGAATCTCGCCAATCTCTTTCAGGTTCAACTCCTCGCCGTAATACAGGGACAGCATCAGCTTCTCTTTCTCCGGCAGCGCGGTGATGGCAGCAAGTACGTGCTCGCGAGTCTGCCCCTGCTCAAACATATTCAGAGGATTGGCGTCATCACCATCGCCCGCCTCTTCAACGTCATCGAGAGAGGACAGCCGGCTGTAGGCCAGTTCAGCGCTGAGATCGTGATATTCAGTTATACCCAGGCCCATCTCGGCGGCTATCTCCTGATCTGTAGCGCCGCGACCCAGCCTTGCCTCGGCGCGTGCGATAGCCTCACTTACGTCCTTCAAGCCCTTCTGGACAGACCGTGTCGCCCAGTTGTTGCGGCGCACTTCATCGAGCATGGCACCTTTAATGCGTATACCCGCAAAGGTGCTGAAATTGGCACCCCGTGACGGATCATAGGAAGAGCCTGCCTGCATGAGGCCGATGATGCCCACCTGCATCAGATCATCCAGCTCGATGTGCGCGGGCATTCGCCCCACCAGGTGCAGGCCGATCTTCTTGACCAAGGGCAGATATTCGCGGACCAGTTCGTCCACGCTTTTCTGCTGTATCTCTGCGTAGATATTCGCCTCGCTCATTGGCTGAGTTGCGCCCCCTGGCCGTTACCAACAATACGCTCAAAGAAAAAGCCCAGCCCCGCTGCCGCATTCTCTCCTGGCGGTTCGTCGTTGAGTTTCTCCGCCAGTCGCGTAATGGCTCTGGAGGACATACAAAATGGGTAGGTGTGGGCTACTGCAACCTGTTCGCGTATTGCCCTGCGCATCTGGTGGTCGCGTGGTATCGCGCCCAGGTAGGACAGTTTCACGTCCAGGAAACGGTTCACCACTTTATCCATCTTGGCGAACAGGCTTCTGCCATGCGACTCGTTCTCCACCATGTTGGACAGCAGGTTGAACGATTTCACACCACAGTCCTGGCTGAGTACCTTGATCATGGCGTAGGCGTCGGTAATGGAAGTAGGCTCGTCACACACCACCACGATGATGTCCTGGCAGGCACTGCTGAATCGCAACACACTGGAATCCAGCCCGGCGGCGGTGTCTACTACCAGGGTATCCACCGGTACCGACAGTTCACTGAACGCGCCAATCAGCCCCGCCTGCTGCTGCTCACTGAGCCGGGACAACTCACCGATCCCCGAGGCCGCCGGAATAATGCGCACTCCGCCCGGCGCGTCCAGCATCACATCCTCCAGGCTTTTCTCGCCATTGAGTACGTGGCTTATATCCCATTGCGCGCGCAGCCCTAATGCCACATCCACGTTTGCCAGGCTCAGGTCCGCGTCGAACAGGATTACCTTGCGCCCCAACTTGCCCAGGGCGATAGAGAGATTCACGGCCACACTGGTCTTGCCAACCCCGCCCTTGCCACTGGTCACCGCTATCACTTTCATCGGCACATCGCCAAGCCCGGTACTTTCTTCTTGAGTTTGCGTTTTCATAGGTCTCTACACTGTTACTGATTGCCGTGCGTAGGAGCGCTCATCACGCTGCTCGCCCCTGTCTTGTTCAATATCCATCGACTTCACTGCCTGCGACAGCAGGTCAGCTGCTCGCGCTGGCCGCATATCGCGCGGTATCTTCTGGCCATCGCAAACGTAATTCACACGCAGGCCCTGTTCGATAACCACGTCCAGCACGGTACCGATAGCCGCTGTCTCGTCCACCTTGGTAATGATTGCGCCGGCCAAAGCCTGCGCGCCGAACACCTGCACGGTTTCCTGCAGGGACTGCAATTGCGCTGATGCGGGGAGCACCACATAGCTCTGGATGTCATAACCAACGGAGTTGATCATTCTGAATTGCTTCAGCATCAGCGCATCTTTCTGGCTTAGCCCGGCGGTATCAATCAGCACCAGCTGCTTCGACTTCAGACGCGACAGCGCACGCTTCAGACTGCGCGCATCGGTGGCAGCGATTGCCGGTACCTGCAGATGATCGGCCAGTGTCTGCAGTTGCTCCTGCGCACCAATGCGATAACAGTCAGTGGTAACCAGTGCCAGACCCTCGCGTCCGTGACGTTGCACGAAGCGGGCGGCGATCTTGGCCAGTGTGGTGGTTTTACCGACGCCGGTTGCCCCTACCAGGCAGACGATACCGCCTCTGTCGACGATGTCATCTGCTGCAGCTACCCCTATACGCTGGGCAATCAGGCCCAATGCGCGCGTCCAGTTCTCTTCCAGATCACCCTGCTCTGGCAGCATATCGGCAATAAACCCCGACAGGGAGCGTGACAGGCCCAGCTTCTGCAAGCGCGCTACCAGGGCGCTTTTTACCGGCGGCGCACCGGCGGCCTCACGCCATGACAGATTGGACAGACGCCCCTCAATCATCGAGCGCAGGCTCTCCAGCTCACGCTGCAACTCCGCCAGGGTAGCCCCCTGGCCACCACCGGGGAATGCGAGGGTGTCACCATACGGCCGGGCCGGCGAAGACGCCGGCGCCGCTTCACTGGACGCTGCAGCCGCGGACAGCTGTGCCTCATCCAGATCCAGCGCAGCCACCAGTTCAACCTGCCCCCCCACCTTGCGGTTGGAGACGATGACCGCGTCGGGCCCCAGTTCCTGTCGCACCCGCGCCATGGCGCTGCGCGTGTCCTTATCCAGATATCTTTTTATTTTCATACTGTGTTGTCACCCATCCCCACTGCCCCTGGGTCTACGCGCTGGCATTTTCCAGCTGTGCATGACCGCCAATTACCTCAACCACCTTGATGGTCTTGCTGGCCGGCACCTCCTCATACGCCAGCACATGGAGTTCCGGCAGGCGGCTACGAACCAACCTGGAGAGCAACAGCCTTATACCCCCGCTCACCAGGAGTACGGCTGTGCTGCCCTCAGCTTCCAGGCGCATGGCAGCGTCCGCTATCTTGTTGATCGCATTTTCAATCAACGATGGTTCCAGGCCACCCGCGCCCCCTTGAACAGTTCTCTGCAATAATTGTTCCAACTGTGGGTCCAGGGTGATTGCCGTCATCTCTCGCCCCACACCCGTGACTGACTGGCATATTGCGCGGCCAAGGGCCACACGCACCCTGGCGGTCAGAGCGTCAGTATCCTGACTCTTTGCACCCTGCTCCGCCAAGGCTTCGGCGATTGTGCGCACATCGCGGATGGGAATGCCCTCGGCCAGCAGGTTCTGCATGACCTTCGTTACCTGCCCCAGGTCCAGCAGTTTGGGCACCAGGTTTTCCACCAACCTGGGTGCCGATTGAGCCAACTTGTCCAGTAGCTGCTGCACGCCATCCTGGCCAATTAACTCTGCCGCCTGACTCTTGATCAGGTGACTCAGGTGCGTAGCAATCACCGTACTGCAGTCGACCACGGTATAACCCATGGCCTGCGCGTCGCTGCGCTGGCCCGGGTCTATCCATACCGCCTCCAGACCAAAGGTCGGATCCTTGGTGGCAACGCCGTCCAGGTCGCCATAAACCTGGCCGGGATTAATGGCCAACTCCTTACCCGGGTACACCTCACCCTCTCCCACCATCACATCGTGAAAGCTGATCTGGTAATTGTTGGGCGGCAGATCCAGGTTGTCGCGTATGTGCACCGAATGCACCAGGAAGCCCAACTCCTGCGACAGCTTCTTGCGTACCCCCTTGATACGACTGAGCAACTCACCACTCTGGTTGCGGTCTACCAGGGAGATCAAGCGGTAGCCAACCTCCAGGCCAATCTCGTCAACCGGAGTGACGTCTTCCCAGCTCAGGTCACGCACTTCAGCCGGGCGATCTTCCATGACCTCTTCAGCCTCCAGCACTTCCACCTCCTGGCGCTGCGCCCGGTTGTAGGCAATGAACAGCAAAATAGCGGCAAACGACAAAAACACCAGATGCGGCATACCTGGCACCAAACCCATGATGCCGATGAGTGCCGCTGTCACCTGCAGGGCTCGCGGGTTGCTGAACAGCTGGCCAATCACCTGCTGGCCCATGTCCTGGGCATCAGAGACCCGGGTGACGATGATGGCCGCGGCCGTAGACAACAACAACGAGGGAATCTGCGCTACCAGACCATCACCAATGGTCAACAGGATGTAGTTGTTGGCGGCTTCGGCACCGCTCAGGCCATGCTGGAACACACCGACGGCAAAACCACCGATGATATTGATGAACAGGATAAGAATGCCGGCAATGGCGTCGCCGCGCACAAACTTGCTGGCACCGTCCATGGCGCCGTAAAAGTCCGCTTCTCTGGACACTTCATCGCGACGGGTTCTGGCCTCGTCCTGATTGATCAGCCCCGCGTTGAGGTCGGCATCTATGGCCATCTGCTTACCGGGCATGGCGTCCAGGGTGAAACGCGCTGTCACCTCTGAGATGCGCCCCGCGCCCTTGGTCACCACAACAAAGTTGATGATCACCAGTATCGCGAACACAACAATACCCACGGTGTAGCTGCCGCCCACCACGAATTCGCCAAAGGCCTGAATGACCTTGCCCGCCGCCGCTGTCCCATTGTGACCTTCCAGCAGCACCACGCGTGTGGACGCCACGTTGAGCGACAGGCGCAGCAGCGTGGCCACCAGCAGCACGCTGGGAAAAGCGGCAAAGTCCAGCGGGCGCGACGCATACACTGCCGCCAGCAGGACGATCATTGCCAGCGCAATATTGAAGGTGAACACCAGGTCCAGAAAAAACGCCGGTAACGGCAGTATCATCATTACCAGAATAAGAAACAGCAGCAGCGGCGTGCCAAGACCACTCAGGGCTGACATGCTCATGCCGCCCATTCCTGGATTGCTCACTGACTCACTCATGGCCGCTCACATCCCGTTTGTAGAGGTCTCGATACTCTTCTGGTACGGAATCGTCGTCCGGCCGTTCAAGATTCGCATCGCTGCCACTGGCTCTGAGCTGGTAGATGTAAGCCAGCACCTTGGCCACGGCCAGGTACAGATTACGGGGAATCTCCTCACCAATTTCCGTACTGGCATAAAGCGCGCGCGCCAGCGGCGGGAACTCGTAACTCGCCACGTTGTGCTCGCTGGCGACGGCGCGGATCTTCAGGGCGATAAGGTCGCGCCCTTTGGCAACCACCCGCGGTGCCGAGCCCGTGGATTCGTCATAGCGCACGGCCACGGCAAAGTGCGTCGGGTTGGTGATGACCACGTCGGCAGAGGGTATCTCCTGCATCATCCTGCCTTGGGCAATCTCGCGCTGCAGCGTTTTGATACGGCTCTTCACCTCCGGCCTACCGTCGGTCTCCTTCATTTCATCCTGCACTTCCTTGCGCGTCATTTTCAGCTGCTTGTTGTGGTTCCACAGCGTAAAGGGAACGTCGAAGGACGCGATAACACCCATGGTCAGACTGAGGATCACCAGGCCCCACGCGAGCATGGACGACGACTCGGTGGACGCCGCGCCCGGCGCATGCCTGGCAAGGCCGAGAATTTCGTCAACCATCGCCATGAACAGCAACGCCGCCGCACCACTGAGAAAGACGAACTTGAGCAGCGTCTTCAACAGCTCCATCAGCCCGGTGGGAGAGAAGATTTTCTTCAGGCCTGCCAGCGGGCTGATCTTCTCGATCTTAAAGGCGGCGTTGGACAGAGTGAAAATCCAACCTCCCATGATCATGGGGCCGAGCAGCGAGCCCACAATGGCGATGAGAAAGAACGGCGTTAGGATAAGAATGGCCGATATGATCACCTCCACCAGGCGCACCACGATCTGCTCTTCTGCATAAACCATGCTGGGATCAATGGTGAGGGAATCAGCAAACAGCTGCGCGAAATCATCCGCCATTGAGCCACCCAACAGGGCAATAGCCAGCGCACCGGAAAGCAGCGACAGCATGGTGTTGAGTTCGCGCGAACGCGCCACCTGGCCTTTCTTGCGCGAATCCTGCTTGCGCTTCGGCGTTGGCTGTTCTGTTTTCTCCTGTGCACTGTTGTTTTCTTCAGCCATTCATATCCCTACCTGAAAAGCTGCAGAGCTTGCGCCAGGCTTGCGTCGAACATTTCAACGAACAGCGAGAGAGCCACGGGCAAGGACAGGAAGATAAAGACAAAACCGGCGAGTATTGTCACCGGGAAGCCCACTGCAAAAATGTTCAACTGCGGTGATGCCCTGGTAATCACGCCGAAGGCGAGGTTAATCAACAGGATGGCGGTCAGAGCAGGCAAAGCGAGCATCAACGCGCTGGCGAACATCTGGCTACCCCAAGTGACCAGGTTCATCGCCGTTTGCCCCGCCAGTAATGGCTCGCCCACGGGCAGCAAGGTAAAGCTGTGGACCAGAGCGGTAATCAGCACCAGGTGTCCGTCCACCGCGAGAAACAGAAGCGTTGCCAGAATGACATAAAGCTGGCTGAGCACTGGCACCTGCACACCATTTTGCGGATCCACCGACATGGCGAAACCCAGGCCCATCGTCATTGCCAGCGACTGGCCCGCCACCACGGCCGCAGCAAACACCATCTGCAACAGAAAGCCCATCGCCAGGCCAATAAATACCTGCTGAGCGGCCAGCAGCGCTCCCGCGGGGGATAACAGGTCGACGGGCGGCATGAACGGCAAGGTGGGCGCTATCAGCACGGACAGTAGAGCCGCCAGCACCACCCGCGTTCTCACCGGCAGCCCGCCGGCACTGAACACCGGCGCGGCCAGGAACAGCGCAGAAAGCCGCAGGAACGGCCAGAACAGACGCTCCATCCACGCTAGCAGTTCTACGTCTGTAAACATGAGGGCGTCATCCGATCAGCGCCGGTATGGCGGCGAACAGGTTGCGTGAGTAGTCGACCAGCACGTGCAGCATCCACGGGCCCGCGAGCAACAGCGCGAAGACCAGGGCAATCAATTTCGGGATAAAACTGAGGGTCATCTCCTGGATCTGAGTCGCAGCCTGGAACACGCCGATCAACAGCCCCACCGCCAGTGCAGAGAGCAGTAGCGGTCCTGCCAGCAGCATGGTCAGGTGCAGCGCCTCCCTGCCTATATCCAGAACTGATTCAGGGGTCATATCTATTCGCCGCCTACGTCACAAAACTGCTGGCCAGGGTGCCAACAATCAGCGACCAGCCGTCAATCAGGACAAACAGCATGAGCTTGAAAGGCAGCGAAATCAGCATAGGCGAGAGCATCATCATACCCATGGACATCAGCACGCTGGCCACCACCAGGTCGATCACCAAAAACGGTATAAATATGAGGAAGCCAATCTGGAACGCCGTCTTCAGCTCACTGGTGAGGAACGAAGGCAGCAGCACCTTCATCGGCACTTCCTCTTCGCTCTGGAAGGCGTCGTAACCCCCCAGCTCGGCGAACATCAGCAAGTCTGCCTCGCGGGTCTGGTTGAGCATGAAGTCACGGAAGGGCAACTTGGCGTTCTCCAGGGCGGTCTCGAAACCAATATTGCCTTCCATGTAAGGCCCGAGCGCGTCGCTGTAGGCCTTCTCCAGCACCGGAGCCATGATGAACAGGCTGAGAAACAGCGCCAGCCCCAATAACACCTGGTTGGAAGGCGTTTGCGCCGTGCCCAGGGCCTGGCGCAGAATGGCCAGCACAACAATCACCCGGGTGAAGGAGGTCATCGCCAGCAACGCCGCGGGCAACAGCGTCAGCGCCGTCATCAACAACAGCACCTGCAGCCCCAAAGAGTAGCTGGCTCCCCCGTCAGCCGTAGGCTCCATGCTCAGCAGCGGAATGCTGGCCTGTGCCGATGCAATAGCCGGCGACAGCAACAACAGGCCAGCCAACAGCACAGTAACAGGCTTCATGTTTTGCTCCTGCCCTGACTCGCTGCCTGCAGCAGTGCTGCAAAACCGACGGCCGGCGCTCCGGCGGCCGGCGCACCGGCGTCCGACGTTTCGTCCGCTACGTTGAGCTCCGCATCCGCGGGGAAGGTATGCAGGGTTCGCAGGTTGCCGGGGGCGACGCCCAGCACCAGTAACTGGTTGGCTACTCGCACCAGCATCAACTTTTCGCGTCCGCTCAGGCGCGTGGAGGCCAACACCTGTATCGACTTGTCGACACGTCCCCCGGCAGCACCAAAGCGCTTGAGCACCCACGCCAGCACAAACACTGCCGCCAGCACCAGCAGCAAAGAACCCACCACCTGCAACAGATATTGCGTACTGAGCATGTCACCACTCTTCTGGCCGACGGCAGCAACAGGCTGCGACAGCAACACCGACGCACAGACGAAAGCGCGTAATGCCCCGGCAGTAAACTGAGCGCCAGCGTGACTCACTTCAATCCGTTGAGACGTTCGGAAGGACTGACAATATCCACCAGGCGCAGACCGAACTGGCCGTCGACAACCACCACCTCACCCCGCGCCATCAATGTGCCATTAACCAACAGGTCGAGAGGCTGGTTAACCTCGCGGTCCAACTCCACCACTGCTCCCTGGTTGAGCCGCAACAACTCCTTTATAGGCAGGCGGTTGCGACCAATCTCCACGGACAAGGTAACGGGTACATCCATCAAGGCGTCGAGGTTGATCTCCGCACCCCCGGAAGCTGCCGAGGCATTCCCGTTACCGGTGGCCGGGGACGTCTGATCGCCCGCTTCGGCAGGGGCGCCCTCAGCTCCGGCTGGCGCGTTGTTTTCCACGGCCTGCTCCAGCATCTGACTCAGCGGCACGTTTTCTTCTTCAGCCATTTCCATACTCCCAGGCGGTGCTAAGCGACCCGTGCACCATTCTCAAACAGGTCTTTTATCTTGATTGATTTCTTACCGTTTATGACTCCGTGCTCCCCCATGGAAAAAGGCACACCCTCAATCAACACGGTAACTTCGTCAGGCATCTGAATTGGCACAATGACGCCTTTTTTGTAGGTCAGCACATCTGCAATACTTACCGTGCGCGTGAAGAAAGCGCCGGTTACTTCCAGCCTGACGGACTGCAGCGCCTCGCGAAAATGCCGCTCCCAGTCCGCACTTGCCTGGGGACGAACCTCTGGCGGAAGAGCACCCAGGCGCGCCCGCAAAGGCTCCAGCGTGGCGTAGGGCATACACCAGTCAACAGTGAATTCGCATTCCAGCGCAGTCACAGCAAAGGAGAACTTGAGTATCAGGTCGTCCTCGGTACCCAATTGCAGGTGTTCGGCACATTGCTCCACCTTGTGCACCGAGGGGGTTAGCGAGACCTTGTCTTTCCACACATTTTGGAGACAATCGAGAAAACGCGAACAGAACACATCGTTAATACGCCGCTCAGTGGGCGTAAGTTCCTTGCCACCAGTACGCCCCCCGGACGCACCGGGGACGCCGCCAAAATAGCTCTCTACAAGAAACGAGAGGAAGTCGCTGGGCACAACCACGCAGGAAATTCCGTTTAGCGGGGCAAGGCTGAACAGGTTGATGCCCGCTGGCTCAACAACTCCCTGCATGGCTTGTGTCGCCGGCAACATGGTCACCGCACCCGGAGACACGGTAACCGGCATCTTGTAGGCGTCCATCAGCACCTGAGCCAGCGAGGCCGCGTGTCGCTCGGTCAGCGTTTGCAGCGCCGGCATCTGCGCCAACAGCATGTGCTGGCGGCTGGCAAAATCAAACAGCTCACAATCCAGGGGCGCAGCATTACCCTCTCCATCGACGCCATTCTCGGAGATCGAGTCCATGAGGGCGTCGAGTTCCTGCTCGGTGAGAACCTCGCTGCTTTCCATGGCAGGCTACTGCATAACGAACGCAGTGAAGTAGACTTCCTTGACGCCGTTCTCTTCCGGAAACTTCACTGTTTCATTGATGGCGGTGAGCACGTTGGCGCGCAGGGCCTCCTTGCCTTCCTGCGTACCCAGCCCGTCGAAATCCATACCCGACATAAGCATTATCAGGGTATTGCGTACAGCCGGCATATTGGCTTCAACCTTGTCTATCACTTTCTGGTCGTGGGCCATGATCTGCAGGCTCATCTGCAGATAGCGAGTGCTTCCACCGTGTTGATAGTTGATAATAAACTCGGGATGAAGAGCGAAGTAGATAGGCTCCTTTTCCTCGATCACAGGCGCAGCTTCCGCACCACCCTCTGCCGCTGCCGGCGCATCGTCTTTCATCAGCAGGAAGTAGGCCGCGGCACCACCGCCTACCAGTAACAACAGCACGACCGAAATGATGATCACTTTTTTCATTGGGTTGGTTTCCTTAACCTTCTTTCGCCAGGCTCGTGGATGAGCTGTGGAGCACCTCTACAGGTACGCGATAAAGACTGTCGACAATACCGCGAGCACAGTCCGCCTCAACATGGTTTAGCAAAAGCCATGCCATGTTATTTTCTTCTTTTAAATCAGTTAGTTACGAAATTTCTGCAGAGAAGAGTCAGAGAATTGACGTCCTGACGATAGCGCCATGGACGGTTGGCTGGCGGCGCGGGCGCACCGTCAGCCAGGTCCCGAGGGGCATCACACGTAGTGGTCTATCATCCCCCTGGGCTGCAGCGAGGATGCGCCCGTGGCGTTATCGCCCGGCAGCGATGCCGAATCTGGCGTGGACGTCTCGGCACTGGGGCTGCCGGCAAACGCGCGCTCGCGTCCGTTGGACTGTGACTGATCGGCTACATCGCTGTGTGCCAGCTGCAGCCCGCTTTGCTCCAGCATATCCCGCAACCTGGGCATGGCTTGTTCTATGGCATCGCGAGCAGCCGCGTTCTGCACCAGAAAGTTGACTCGCGTCTGGTCGCCTTCTGTCGCGATCTGGATTTCCAGTCGACCCAGTTCGGCAGGGTTGAGCTGCAGACTCGCCTGCTGTACGCCGTTCTTGACCATCATGGTGAGCCGGCCGGCAAACTCGCCATCCCAGGCGCGGTCACCCGGACGCGGCAGCAGCGACGAGGCTGACTCCATGCGCTGGGCCATTTGCAGTTCACTGCCGCCCTCAGTGAGCGCAAACAGGGATTGCCCCACGCCGGGGGCAGTGCCCGCAGAGTGCGCGGTGGTTTCAGGGGTCCTGGATAGCAGACCGTCAGGCAAGGTGATATCAGCTACTGGAGCTTTATCACTCGGCGGTTGCATGATGACATCCTGTGGCACGGGAGCAGTCGATACCTGAGGTACGGGAACAGCCGAAGCCCGGGGCGGTGGGGTGCTTAAGCCGGAAGCATTATCGGCCGCTGTAGCCCGGAGACCGTCCTTCCCGGCAGTCGGGAGCAAGCTGTCAACGGGAAGCGCTGCCTGCTGCGCGCGGCGCGGCAAAACCTCGGCTACCGGAGCCGTCGCCAGAGCAACGGGCACAAGAGCATCAACGTCAGCCCCTG
>JAUIIQ010000305.1 GCA_030431585.1 Gammaproteobacteria bacterium
GCTCCTTCAGGCACTGCCCTGAGTATGGGCCAGGTGGTGGCAGATGCGTTGGGGCGCGACCTCAACAAGGTGGCCGTCTACGGCCGCGAAGGCCAGACCGGCGCCCGCGACCGCGAAACGATAGGCTTTGCCACCGTGCGTGCCGGTGACATTGTGGGCGACCACACGGTCACATTTGCCGCGGAAGGCGAGCGGGTGGAAATAACACACAAGGCTTCCAGCCGGATGTCGTTTGCCCGTGGCGCTGTGCGTGCGGCGGGTTGGTTGAAAAGCCAGCCGGCAGGCCTATACGATATGCAGGATGTGCTGGGCCTGAAATAACGCCGCCAATACAGCGGCCCAGGCAGGCGGGTTGACCCTGCAGAGCAGTGGCGAGCGAGCAGAAAAGGAGCTTCAGTTGAGCGAACATATCGTTAATATCGATGAGACCAACGCCGCGGCGCTGCTGATCGACGAATCCCACAAGCGCCCGGTGGTGGTGGACTTCTGGGCGGACTGGTGCGAGCCCTGCAAGGTGCTCATGCCGATGCTGGAAAAAATTGCGGCCGAATATGACGGCGCTTTCCTGCTGGCCAAGGTCAATGCTGATGAACAGGGCATGATCGCCCAGCAGTTTGGTGTGCGCAGCCTGCCCACGGTGATGGTGATACAGGATGGTCAGCCAGTGGACGGTTTTGCCGGCGCACAACCTGAGAACGCCGTACGCGAATTGCTTGGCAAGTACCTGCCCAAACCCTGGGATGGCCTGTTGGCGATGGCCAGGGAAGCCATGGAAGAGGGCGACTTCGCCCGTGCCCTGACGCCGCTGCGCCAGGCCTGGGACGATTCCGGGCAGCTATACGAAATAACCGTTCCCTACGCCCAGGCACTGATCGAATGCATGCGCCTGGATGAGGCGCAGACCCTGCTAGACGGGGTGCGCATGGCAGACCAGGATGCCGCCTTCGAACAGTTGCAGGCGCAGCTTGAGATCAAGCGTGAAGCAGCCAAGTCACCGGAAATAGACGCCCTGGAACAGCAACTGGCGAGCAACCCGGATGACCTGGAAGTGCGCCAGCAGTTGGCCGTGCAGTTCACCAACGCGGGGCAGTTCCAGCAGGCGATGGAGCACCTGCTGGTCATCCTGCAGAAAGACCTGGACCACGGTGACGGCGCAACGAAGAAAGCCCTGCTCGATACCATCGCCAGCCTGGGCAAAGGAGACCCGCTGGCGGCTGAGTACCAGCGTAAGCTGTACAGCCTGCTCTACTGAGCGGGCATCGGTAGGCGCTGTTGTCTTCCTCCACGCCCGGCACCCTGTCGCTGTGCATGATCGTGAAAAACGAATCGTTCTTCCTGCGCAACTGCCTGCGCCAGGCTGCAGCGCATGTAGACGAGATTGTTGTTGTGGACACCGGCTCCAGCGACGATACCAGGGCTATTGCCGCGGAATTTACCGACAAAGTCGTCGACTACCCGTGGCATGACCACTTCGCCGATGCGCGCAATGCCTCCCTGCGCCTGGCCACCTCAGAATGGATACTGGTGCTGGATGCGGACGAGGTGATCGCCAGCGAAGACTGGTCGGCTATTCGTGAATTGATCAGCAATCCGGACATGGACGCCTATTTCCTCACCCAGTACAACTACAGTGTGGAGCCCATGGACAAGAACTGGGTGCCCATCGTCGAGAAAACCGCGTACAGCCGGCACTACCAGGGCTACCGGCCCAACCCCATCGCCCGCCTGTTCCGCAACCGGGACGATATTTTTTACCAGGGGCGGGTGCATGAGGTGGTAGACAGAACACTGCAGCCCGGACGCTTCCAGCAGGTGGCGCTGCCCATCCATCACCACATGGATGAAGACCCGGCCAAAATGCAGGCGCAGCGCCAGCTCAATTACCTGCGCATTATCGAACAGGACCTGGAAGGGGAGACCGACGGCCGCCTGTGGATGGCCGCGGGCAGCATCTGCCTGTACTACGCGGATGAACTGGCCAAGGGCATAGCCTACCTGCAGCGCGCGGTGGAGCTTGGCTACAAGGCGGACGAAAACCGTGAGTCCATTGCCGAGGCGCAGTATCGCCTGGGTGAACTGGACAAGGCCTACGCAGGCTACCTGGCGCTGTATGAGTCGGGCTATCGCACGCTGAACGCGCTCAACAACCTTGCTAACCTGGCCGTACGGCGCGGTGAGCAGAGCTTTGCCGCAGACCTGCTGGAAGCGGCGCTGGCATTGGGTGTGAGCGATTATGAGGTGCGCCAGCGGCTGGAACACAACATTCGCTACCTCAGGGAGCAGGCTGAGGCGCCCGGCTGAAGTGCGCTGCGGTCAATTTTCGTGATCGCTGTCAACATTGTGCCGTTGAGCCTCGGAAGCTAGGGTAACTGACCCGTTTTTGCGGCCTGGCCGTACCTTTCACTGTTTACAACGCCAAGGAGCTTTAGCAATGGATACCGCATTTGCACCGGAGGACATGGCCTTTCGCGAGGAGGTTGCCGCTTTCTTCGATTCCGCCTACGACGACGAACTCGACGCCCGGCTGAACAACCCGGACCCGGCTATATTCCAGCCGGCGATTATAGAGTGGCAGAAGCGCCTGCATAAGCAGGGCTGGATCGCCCCGGGCTGGCCTGTCGAATTTGGCGGCACCGGCTGGGATGCCACC
>JAUIIQ010000306.1 GCA_030431585.1 Gammaproteobacteria bacterium
CGTTTCTTCCGTATCGCCTATACTGCCCCCCATGGCGCTGTAGTCAATGTGTGCATCCTCGGTGAACACGCTCTCGCGCAATTCATCAAAGCGCTTGCTGTCGATGAGGTCTGCATAACGGAAAACCAGATCCTGGATTTCAAAACGGTCGGACAGTTCTTGTTGCGATAACACAGCGTTCTCCTTGAGACTAGAAATCGAGCGGAAGCGCAATATGACGCTGGTACATCATATCCCGGTGAGCCTCAAGCCGGGGCGTGAAACACGCCTGCAGGACCGGATCCGTTGCGGTATACAAGTCGCGCAGCCAGTCGGGCATGGGGTTGTCTGCAGGCGACAGGGGCTTGAGCATGCCGGCAAAATTTGCCCAGTAGAAATCCACTGCCCCGGGCGCATCACCGACAAAGTAATCCCCCGCTTGGGCAGCCAGGTGCTGCTCAAGGTAGGCACAGATCTCCTGAATTCTCGGCACGGCCTGCGCCACTGCCTGCTCCGAGTAACCGTACTTGTGCGCCAGGCGCAGGCTCAGGTCTGGAACCGGGTCCAGAGACATCATCGGGTGAATCATGAGTAGTCGGCGTTGCCAGCCAAAACCGTCAGCGCCCGCTATCAGCGCGCACAGGCCGGTAGCCATTGCTCGCTGTTCCGGCGCCGTGGGAATCAGCGGAGGGGAAGGCTGCAAGCGGTCGGCCAAACTGATCAAATCGAGCCAGTGGCAGGCAGGAGGCAGGTCGTCAGCCACCAGCACCGGTGCCGAAGTCTGGCCAGTCCATTCCAGCAGCGCCGCGTTCTCGCCGCCACCCTCCTGGCTGACGGCCGCGTAATCCAGCCCTTTGTACGCCATCATCGCTTTGGTGGCTTCACCCCAGGGGCCGGGTACACCGGCGGACAGAACCAGGCGCAGGCCCTCGCGGTCTCTTGCTTCTTCTACAGTGATGTAATCCATATCATTCTTCCAGTTTAAAGACGCGCAAGGCATTCTCGCGCAAAAATTTTGGCCACACTTCGTCGCGCAGTGGTACATCCGGCATTTCCGCAAAAATCCGGTCCAGCGACAAACCCATGGGGAAGTAGCCAGCGTACATGACCTGGTCTGCGCCGCGAGTATTGGCGAACTCGATAATATCCGCCGGGTAACGCCGGGGCGTGAACGCACTGGTCATATAATGCAGATTCGGGTACTTCAACATCAGTTTCCATGCCATCTCCGTCCAGGGCTCGCAGCCATGGCGGGTGACCACGCGCAGCTCGGGGAAAAACCACAAAACTTCGTCCAGTAACTCCACCTTCTGCGGGCCAGCGGGCACCCTCGGTCCGGGGACGCCCATACACGGGCAGAAAGGGATGTCCAATTCCACCAGCTTGGCGTAAATGGGATACCACTTTTTATCGTTGACGGGCACTGGCGGTGAAATCATTGCCGGTGAGGCCGTCACCGCTTTAATGTCGAACTCCTCCTTCATGGCAACGATGGTACGTACTTCGTCCATGCCATTATTCGCGTTGGCTTCATAGCAGGCGAAGAAACGGTCAGGGTGCTGGCGCACGGCCTGGGCATTGAGCTCCGAGAACTTGCCCACCCCCACCATGGCTCGTTCTATACCATGCTTGTCCATCTGCTCAAGGGTATAGGCAATGTAGTCATCCTGCTCGCCTGTCTGCGGGATATCCTTGAACATGTACTGGGCGGGCATGCTGAACAGCTCATGGCTTTCCTTGTCCATGAGCATGGGTTTGATCCATTCGTAAAACTGGCTGCTATCTTCACCCGGCACTGCGAGCATCAGGTCGATAACGCCGATATCAGTAGGCATTGGCATAGCAGATTCCCGGTCGTCCGTGTGTGTTGGGTTTGTGTGTCATGCGCTGGTATCGCCCGCTGTATCAAAGCGTATGGGCATGGCCTTGATGCCACTGATAAAGTTGGAGTGCAGCCAGCTTATCTCTCCATCCAGGCGTGGGTTGCGCATACGCCTGATGATTTCTTCGAAGATAACCCGCAATTCCAGCCGCGCCAGGTGAGAGCCGAGACAAAAATGCTGGCCTACACCGAATGCGCGGTGCTCATTGCGCACATCTTCGCGCTGGTTGCGGCGGATATCAAAGGTGTCGCCGTCGGCGAACACGGCTTCGTCGGAGCTGGCGGCGCCGTAGTACATCTGAATCTTGTCGCCTTCGCGAATCTGCTGCCCGCCCAGCTCAAGATCGCAGGTGGCGGTGCGCCTGAACGCAATAACTGCTGGGTTATAACGCAGTATCTCTTCTATCGCATCCTCGATCAGTGACGGGTCATCCACCAGAGCCTGATATTGCTCCGGATGCTCCATCAGCAGGCGCATGCCGTGGCTGGTGACGGTGCGAGTGGTTTCATTGCCGGCAACGATCAACATCAGGAAAAAATTGCAAAAGTCCTCGTCCGACAAGGGTTCGTCTTCAACCGTGCCGGTCAGCAGAATATTGACGATGTCGTTACGCGGCTCGACGCGGTGCTCCGCGGCCAGTTCCATCGCCATCATGAACATCTCCATCGCCGCATTGAGGCCGTCCTCCTGCGATGCGGACAATTCCGGATCATCCATGCCCAGCATGATGTTGGTGAGCTCGAACAGGCGCTGCCGCTTTTCCAGGGGAAC
>JAUIIQ010000079.1 GCA_030431585.1 Gammaproteobacteria bacterium
CAATGGCGAGCCGGTCGCCTACCTGCTTGGTCATCGCGAGTTCTGGTCATTGGACCTGGACGTCGCTCCCGGCACCCTGATTCCGCGCGCTGAAACCGAAACCCTGGTGGAGTGGGCGCTGGAGCTGCCGGTACCTGAGGGCGCCCGGGTACTCGACCTGGGCACCGGCAGTGGCGCTATCGCACTGGCCCTGGCCAGTGAACGGCCCGACTGGCAGGTGACAGGCATTGACGTGGATCCGGCCTCGGTGTCCCTGGCCACAAGGAATGCGCACAAGTGTCGTTTGGCACAGGTGAACTTTAAACAGTCCGACTGGTTTTCTGCTGTTGGCGACGAGTGTTTCCATCTTTTGCTGAGCAATCCTCCCTACATAGAAGAAGGTGACGTGCACCTGTCGCGAGGGGATCTTCGTTTCGAGCCGCAGCGTGCTCTGGTGTCGGGTGATGCGGGGTTGGCTGATCTGGCGCATATTGTTCGTGAGTCGCCCGCCCGGTTGCTGGCGGGGGGCTGGCTGTTGCTGGAACATGGCTTTGAACAGGGCGCTGCGGTCCGACGGCTGCTGACGTCGCAGGGCTTTACGCAGGTAACGACCCGCCGCGATCTTGCAGGCCTTGAGCGCATAAGCGGGGGCTGCTGGCGTGCTGACTGACCAGCAACTACTGCGCTATAACCGGCAGATTCTGATGCCGGATTTCGACATTGCAGGCCAGGAGAAGCTGCGGGCAGCGAGCGTGTTGATTGTTGGTCTGGGTGGCCTGGGTTGTCCTGCTGCGTTGTACCTGGCAGCAGCTGGGGTGGGGCGACTGGTGCTTGCCGATGGCGATGCGGTCGAGCTCAGTAATCTGCAGCGCCAGATCGCTCACGGTGATGCCGATATTGGCTGCAACAAGGCCGCTTCCGTTGCTGCTTCCGTGGCAGCGCTCAACCCTGATGTCGCGATAACCGTTTACCCGCGACACCTTGATGCGGGAGGCATGGCAGAGCTGTGTGAGGGTGTCGACCTGGTGGTGGATGCTGTGGACAATTACCCTACGCGGTTTGATCTTAACCGTGCCTGTATTGCCGCTGCGCTGCCGCTGGTGTCAGCTGCAGCTGTGGGCGGCGAAGGCCAGTTGGCGGTATTCGACCCGCATAACGGTGGCCCCTGCTATCGCTGTCTTTACCCTGCTCAAGGGCTGGACTCAGCGCTGCGGTGCAGCGAAAGCGGCGTGCTGGCACCGGTAGTGGGGGTGCTGGGGTCACTACTGGCCATGGAGGCCTTGAAGCGATTGAGTGGGTATGGTGAAACGCTGATCGGCGGTTTGCTGGTCATGGACCTGGCGAGCGCACAGGTTCAACGCCTGCGGGTAATGCCACGCGATGATTGCCCTGATTGCGGCCACCTTCAGCGCTAACCTGGGCTTTCAGGTCCCCTCAGCCGGCTCGGGAAGCGCCTTGCGCAGGGCGTGTAGCAGGCGCCAGGTGACAAGCACGGTGGCAGCACAGATTCCTGCGATAAGTGCTTTCCATATTGCCGCGGTGGCGTCGGCAGCAGTGTTCGAGACCGCCATTCCCAGCCACCATGCCAACGGCAACGCGAAGAGCCAGTAGCAGATACAGGTGACAATAAACGGGTAACGAGTGTCCTTGAATGCGCGCAGGCAGTAGGATGCGGCAACCTGTACGGAATCGATCACGATAAACAGGGCGGCCAGCTGGATCAGCCGTATGGCGATGTCGTAAATGTGTGGGTCGCTGGTATAGGCTGAGATCAGCGTGCCGGGTATGGCAAGCAGCACTGTTGTAGCAAACACTCCCACCAGCACAGTTACTGCGGTGCCTGTCTTCACCGCCAGTTTCACCTCGCGGAGGTCATTCCTGCCCAGAGCATGTCCAACGCGGGTTGCCATGGCAGATCCCAGGCTGATCAGCGGCATGTAGACAACGTCCCAGACATTATAGGCAATCTGGTGTGCTGCCATGGCGTGGGTACCCAGGGTGGCTACCATCAAGCCGATCACCGAAAAAACGCCCATCTCCAGGAAAAACGTCAGGCCGATAGGCACACCCAGGCGCATGATTTCGCCTATGACGGCGGGGTCAGGCGCCACCAGGCGTAGGGGCGGCAGATACTCTCGCATGGCATGTGTTGCCAGTATGTAAGCCCCTATGAGTAGCGGGCTTAGCCACATGGAGATCGCCGTGGCCCAGCCGCAACCGGCTGCACCCAGCTCGGGTGCGCCCCACTGGCCATAGATCAGAGCGTAGTTGAGAGGGATGTTGGCGAGAAAACCAATCACGCTGGCCACAGCGAAGGGGCGCAGGATGCCAATGCCCTGGGTATGGCAGCGCAGTGCCTGGAACAGCACGGCGGCGGGCAGGCCCCAGGCCACCGCCCGCAGGTACGCCAGGCTTTTGTCCAGAGTGCCGGTTTCCAGTTCCAGCAGCGACAGCAGTGGCCCTGCGTGGTAACAGGCGGGAGCGACGATCAGGCCGAGCAGCAGCGACAGGTATATCGCCTGTGGCAGGATGTCCCGTATCTTCTGCAAGCGCCGGGCACCGAAGTCCTGGGCGACGATGACGGACACAGCCAGCATGATGCCAAGCGTGAGCAGAAACAGAGGCAACCAGATGTTGTATCCGATGGCGATTGCGGCAAGATCAGCAGCGCTGTAATGCCCCGCCATAATGGTGTCGACCACGCCGGTACCCATCTGCGCCAGCTGGGCAATGATGATGGGCCAGGCAATTGCCAGCAGGCTGCGACTCTCCCTGCGGTAGGCTTTCCAGTTGCTCACTGGCAGGCGCGGTCAGCGAGCCGTAAAAGGATTTGTCCACCCAGCGGAAACCTTTTGCCCGAGTTGATTGTCACAGATTGAATAGACCCACAGGACATTGACCTAATGAACGCGCTCGCCGACTGGTATTACAGCATACACAACGCAATCTTTCCTCGTTTGCAGCATCTGGATGGCCTGGCACCGCTGGCGCTGAGGCTCTACCTTGTGCCTGTGTTCTGGATGGCCGGTACCCAGAAGATAGCCAACATAGACAGCACGGCGGAGTGGTTTGGTAACACCGAGTGGGGCCTGGGCCTGCCTTTTCCAGAGGTGATGGCCTACCTGGCGGCCTACACTGAAGCCGTTGGTGCATTATTATTGTTGCTGGGCCTGGCGACTCGCTGGATATCCATACCTCTGATGATCACCATGCTGGTGGCCATCTTCGCCGTTCACTGGGACAACGGCTGGGCTGCTATTGCCGACTCCAGCTCTCAGGAGGTGGCAGTTCGCCTGGGCGCGGCCAGGGATATCCTGAATGAGCACGGGAACTACAGCTGGCTGACCGCCAGGGGCTCCTTTGTCATCCTTAACAACGGCATTGAATTTGCGGTGACGTACCTGGTGATGTTGCTCGCTTTGCTGTTTTGTGGCGGCGGGCGCTATGTGAGCGTGGATTACTATTTGTCGCGCCTGTTTCCATCGCGCGGCTAGCCTGTAAAAACCTCAACGCGGAGCATCTGAAAATGCTAGACTAGCGCGCGTTTTTTGAACAGTTACAGGAAGCAGTGAGTTGATAAAAAGTCTAGTTGGGCGCTTGTCCGGCAAAAATGAGCCGGCCCGCGAGGTGGCACAGGCGGCTGCTTCTGCGCACCCCAAAGCCCCACGCAAGGACCAGTCACAAAAGCCGCAGGCCGAGAAAGGCCATGCCGCAGACGGGCAGCCCGCACACGGCAAAGGGGGCAAGAAGCGTCGGCCTCGCAAGCCAAAGTCAGCGCAGCAGGCCTGGAGTGTGGAGGAGTTCGCGGTAGAGCCCAAGGAGGGTGAGACACGCTTCCACGACCTGGCGTTGCGCGATGAACTGATGCACGGCATAGCGGATCTTGGATTTCACTACTGTTCAGCTATTCAGGCACAGGTACTGCCGCATACCTTGCAGGGCCACGATGCCATCGGCAAGGCACAAACCGGCACCGGAAAAACGGCTGCTTTCCTGATCACCATATTCAATGACCTGTTGGTTAACCCGGTTGAAACAGAGCGGTTTATTGGTGAGCCCAGGGCACTGGTTATCGCACCGACGCGCGAATTGGTGATGCAGATTGCCGCCGACGCGGCAGATCTGGGTAAGCATACCGGCCTCAACACGGTGACCCTGATCGGCGGTATGGATTACCAGAAGCAACTCAACCGCCTGCAACGGGAAGTCGTGGACCTGGTTGTCGCTACCCCGGGGCGGCTGCTCGATTTTATGGGTCGGCGCGACCTGTTCCTGGATCACGTTGAAGTGCTGGTGCTGGATGAAGCCGACCGCATGCTGGACATGGGCTTCATCCCGCAGGTTAAACGCATTGTGCGAGCCACGCCGCGAAAGGAAGACCGTCAGACGCTTTTGTTCTCCGCGACCTTTACCCAGGACATCATCAATTTATCGCAGCAATGGACTTTCGAGCCGGTGACGGTAGAGATTGAGCCTGAAAGCGTGGCTACCGATTCAGTGGACCAGAAGATCTATCTGGTCAGCTCGGAGCAGCGCTTTCGTATACTCAACAACCTGATTCGCAGTGACAGCTGCTCCAGCCTGATCGTCTTTGCCAACCGGCGTGACCAGGTAAGGCGCCTTCATGAGCGACTGCGCAAGGCCGGGGTGAAATGCGGTGTGCTCTCCGGCGAGATCCCGCAGGCGAAGCGCACGCGTACGCTGGAACAATTCAAGAGTGGCGAGATCAAGGTGCTGGTGGCCACTGACGTGGCCGGCCGCGGCATCCATGTCGATGGCGTCAGTCACGTGGTGAATTACAACCTGCCGGAGGACCCGGAGGATTATGTTCATCGCATAGGGCGCACCGGACGTGCCGGAGCCACGGGGACGTCAATCAGTTTTGCCAGTGAGGACGACGCATTTTTGCTGCCTGATTTGGAAGCGCTGCTGGGTTCACCGCTGGAATGCACTCACCCGCCAGAGGAACTGCTGGGCTGAGGGGCTGCTGCCACGGCATCAGCTGGCGTCGGCCAGTTCCTTTGACCAGAGCAGGGTAGCGCCGACGACCGCTGCCGGCACCACAAAAAAATTCACCAGCGGAATGCCTGTGCACAGTGCAACAGCACCGCCAAAACCCATGCTGGACAAACGCCTTCGGCGCACGGCTTCCTTGACATCGGCGAAACTCAGTTGGTGGTTGTCCATGGGGTAGTCGACAAACTGAATAGACATCATCCAGGCTCCCAACAGGAACCAGAGCACCGGCGCTACTGCATTCAATACCGGGATAAATGTCACCACCAGTACGAAGGCAGCCATTGGCAGGTAGTACAGCAGTTTGGCAAGTTCTCTGAGTATTCCTCTTGGCACCATCATCAATGCGGTGCCCAGACCCTCCATGGCAGGTACTTCTTTGCCAGTGATCAGTTCTTCTGCCTTTTCCGCCAGCAGTCCGTTAAAAGGTGACGCGATGATCAGAGCCACAGCGGTGAACAGGTAGCCGGTTATCAGGCTCAGGGTGATGCCTACCAGAGGCCACAGTATCCACTGGATAAAGCTCAGCCACTCCGGGACGGCGCTCATCCAACTGTCCATCAGGCTGCTCAGGTAGCTTAGTCCCAGTCCTATCAAAGAACCGAATATCAGTATATTCACGGTGAGAGGAATCAGTACGAACAGGCGCAGCGAAGGGTGCCTGAGTAACTTTGCGCCTTCGAAGAGATACCCGATGCCGCCGACTATGTTTCCTTTCACGCGCCGCTCCTTCCTTTTTCTATGCAAGCCTGACAAATACAGCGCTTACCTCGTTCGCTGGCTGGCAGCGAAGCCAGAACCGCGTCAGGTACGCTAATGTTCATGCACCAGCAATTCCGGGCGTCCTTGCCGGCAGCAATCGCGCAAGCGTTTTCGTTCTCGCAAAGTGGGCACTTGTCTGTCCTGGTGTTGTCCATAATGCGGTGTCTGTTGCCCTGTTTGGGACGCTATAATAGCTCACTGGAAAGAGAGTGTAAGTATGACTGACGACGAACAGAACCTGTTCAGTGACGAAATGTCGGACGTTGTTCCCCTGAAACGGCCCGGGAGGGTGAGGGTGACTACCGGTCAGGCTGCCCGCGATTTATCGCTGCAGGCACGGCGCGAAGCGGCGGTAATTGACAGCTCGTGTGACGGTAATCTGCTGACTGAGGAGGGGCTGGCCATCAAGCCTCTGGATTCCTGGTATGTGCTGGATTTCAAGCGCCCGGGTGTGCAGAACGGTGTATTCCGCAAGCTCAAACAGGGGCGTTATGAGGCTGATGCACGCCTTGACCTGCACCGAATGACGGTTAAGACCGCCCGCCGAGAGTTGTTCGAGTTCCTCCAGGAGGCGGTGCGTCTGGGAATTCGCAGTGTCATCATTATTCACGGCAAGGGTGAGAGTAAAGCGGAGCGCGATCGTTCCTCCATCCTCAAGGGTTGTACCGACTACTGGTTGCGTGAGCTGGATATGGTGCAGGCTTTTCACAGTGCTCAACCCAGGCATGGTGGGACCGGCGCGGTGTATGTACTGTTACGCAAAAGCGAGGAAAAAAAGCGGGAGAACCGGGAGGCGTTCATGAAAGGGCGTGTGCCCTACGACGGTTGAAGCGCCTGCTGCCGGAACGCCGGGGCGCCGGAACGCCGGAACGCCGGTCTGGCATGGGGGTACAGGGTCGTTATGCCTTCAGCGTTTTTTTCGGGTGCTTGCGCTGCGGATAGCAATGGCGGCATATTTCGCAGACGCGTCCGTCGCACCCCCTGGCGGTGCAGAATTCTCTGCCGTAGAAAATAATCTGCAGGTGCAGGCGATTCCAGCTCTCCCTGGGGAAGAGACGTTTGAGGTCTCGTTCGGTTTGCACCACATTTTTTCCCGAGGTAAGCCCCCAGCGTTGGGCCAGCCGATGGATGTGAGTGTCCACCGGAAAAGCGGGTACGCCGAAGGCCTGTGCCATCACCACGCTGGCTGTTTTGTGTCCAACGCCGGGGAGCCGCTCCAACGCCTCCATATCCGCCGGGACCTCACCGTTGTAGTCCTCCACCAGCATTTCACTCAAGCGCCGGATGGCTTTTGCCTTTTGCGGCGAGAGCCCACAGGGGCGAACGATTGATTGAATAAGCGATACGTCCTGAGAGGACATGTCCAGGGCATTGTCGGCCACGGCAAACAGCGCCGGGGTTACCTGGTTGACCCGTTCGTCCGTGCATTGGGCGCTGAGCAGTACAGCGACCAGCAGGGTGTAAGGATCCTTGTGGTCTAGTGGTATTGGCGGCTGCGGATAAAGTTCCTGCAGGCGCTGGAGAATGTACTGGACCCGTTCAGCCTTCAGCATGGTGTGCTCTCTACAGTTTACCCAGCCTGTGAACAATGCGTTCCGCAGCTTCCACGCATTGGTTCAGCTCTGCCACCAGCGCCATGCGCACGCGGTTTTCCCCGGGGTTGATGCCCTCTGCTTCGCGTGCCAGGTAACTGCCCGGCAACACGGTGATATGTTCGCCGGCATAAAGCTCCCTGGCGAAGTCCGTCGCTGCAATGGGGGTGCGCGGCCATAAATAGAACCCGGCGTCAGGTAACGACACGTCCAGGTGGCCGGCCAGAATGCCCGTCATCGCTGTGAATTTTTCGCTATAGCGCTGTCGGTTCTGCACCACGTGCAGCTCGTCCTGCCAGGCGACGATGCTTGCGAGCTGGTGATGGGGTGGCATGGCGCAGCCGTGATAGGTGCGGTACAGCAGGAACTGGCTGAGAATATCCGCATCCCCGGCGACGAACCCGGAACGCAGCCCCGGCAAATTAGAGCGCTTGGACAACGAGTGGAAGACCACGCAGTTGCGAAAGTCGTGATTACCCATGGCGCTGCACGCCTGTAACAGGCCCGCAGGTGGGTTGGCTTCTTCACGGTAAATCTCGGAGTAGCACTCGTCTGATGCAATAACGAAATTGTGCTCAATGGCCAGATCAACCAGTCTCTGCAGCTGCTCCAATGGCATGACCGCGCCGGTCGGATTGCCCGGGCTGCACAGGTAGAGTAACTGGCAGCGAGCCCACTGCTGTGCCGGGATAGTCTCGATTTCCGGCAGAAAGCGGTTTTCAGGTGTGCAGTTGAGAAACAGTGGTTGCGCGCCCGCCAGCAGGGTCGCGCCTTCGTAGATTTGGTAAAACGGGTTGGGACACAGAACCAATGCATCATCCGCCGGTGCGACCACTGCCTGCGCGAACGCGAACAATGCTTCGCGGGTGCCCGTCACCGGCAAGACCTGTTGTTCTGCGTCAATACCCTCCAGATGAAACCGATTGATCAGCCATTGGGCGATGGCGGCGCGCAGTTCGGGCATGCCTCTGGTGAGCGGGTAGTGCGACAGCTTGTCGAGATTTTGCGCCAGCGTAGCCAATACGAATTGCGGAGCCGGGTGGCGTGGCTCTCCTATCGACAAGGCGATGGGCGACTTGTCAGCGGGTGGCGACAGGTCGGCAAACAGTTGCCGCAGTCTTTCGAAAGGGTATGGCTGGAGCTTTTCCAGATTGGGGTTCAATGTCGTTCTCGCTCAGGCTGCGGCCTGTTCATCAAGTTCTTCGCAAATAGCCTGTTGTATGGCATCGCAGATGGCCTGGTCGGTAATCGGTTGTTGCTTGTCGTCCGTGATAAAGAACACGTCCTCGACACGCTCGCCAAGCGTCTGGATCTTTGCAGCTTGTAACACGATACCAAAGTCGACGAATATGCGGCCGATGCGAGCCAGCAGCCCCGGACGGTCCGGCGTGGCCACTTCCAGTACGGAATAGTTTTTTATTTCGTCCACGCTCATGGTGGTCTCTGTCGGAATGGAAAATGACTTTTTCGCCCGCGGTGTGCGCCGCTGCACCGTATCGCTGGCGTCGGAATTATCTGCGAGCGCGGCCGCCAGATGGTCGCGGATATGGTTCAGTCGTGCGGCGTCCGCAGCAATGGAGCTACCGTCGGTATTGAGCACCGAGAAGGTATCCAGAGTCATGCCGTCGTTGGCGTTATAGATCCGTGCGTCGTGCACTGATAGATCCAGTTGTTCCAGCTGCGCGCAAATTGTCGGGAAAAGCTGGGCGCTGGAGCGGGCGTGAATAAAAATCTGCGTGGTGTTGGCAACGCTGGAGTCAATACTGGAGCGCAGGACTACCAGTGGCTTGCTCTTGTCATGATGACCGGCAATTGCTTCTGTATGCCAGGCGATGTCTTCTGCACGCTCGCGTAAAAAATAGTCTTCGCCCCTTTCTTTCCACAGCTCCTCCAGTTCTTCGACGGTAAAGCCGCGGTATTCAAGGTTGTCTATGGCCGCGTATCGGGTCTCGTCAATCCATTCCTGCTTGTCCACGGGATTTTCCAGCCCGCGACGCAGTGCTCGCTTGGTCTCGGTATACAGTTGGCGTAACAGGCTGCCACGCCATGCGTTCCACAGTGTCGGGTTGGTTCCATTGATGTCGGCGACAGTAAGCGCGAACAGGTAGTCCAGTCTGTTCTGGTCGCCAACATGCTGGGCGAACTGGAGAATGACATCAGGGTCCGATATGTCCCTTCGTTGCGATACGGCAGACATGGTGAGATGGCTCTTGACCAGCCATGTCACCAGTTTGGTGTCACGCGCTGACAGCCCGTGACTCTCACAGAATGCCTGCGCATCCAGTGCTCCCAGTTCCGAGTGATCACCGCCACGGCCCTTGCCGATGTCGTGAAAGAGTCCTGCCAGATAGAGCAACTCTATTTTTGGCAGCCTGCTGGTCACCCGGGCGGTGACGGGAAAGCGCTCGGCGAACTCGGGTATCTGGAAGCGACGCATGTTCTCGATCACTTCCAGTGTATGCGCGTCAACGGTGTAGGCGTGAAACAGGTCATGCTGCATCTGGCCAATGATGCTGCCAAACTCAGGGATATAGCGCCCCAGCACCCCATAACGCAGCATGCGCTTGAGCTGCCTCGTCAGTTTGTAGGGGGATCGGAGCAGGTCCATGAACATGCGTTTGTTGATGTCGCTGGCGCGGAAATTATCATCGATCAGGTGTAGGCTGTTGCGCAGCAACCTGATGGTGGGAGCAGCGATGCCGTTGATGGCGTCATTGCGGGCGCTGAGCAGAAAGACTTCCAGTATCGCCGAAGAGTCTACCTTGAAGACGTTGTCGTTACGCGCTTCAATATATCCGTTACGCATCTGAAAACGGCCGTTCAGCTCAAGCACGTCGTGGTCGCCTGCGGCGGTGAGGAATGCCTGGTCAAAATTCTGGATCAGGACTTCGTTGAGCATGCCCAGCGCCTGGGCCCAGCGATAGTAGTCCTGCATGAATTTTTCTACCGCGAGTTTGTCTCCGTCCTGCAGTCCCCATATCTTGGCCAGCTCACGCTGGTGGTCAAACAGCAGTCGGTCCTCTTCTCGCCCGGTCACCATATGCAGTGCGTAGCGCACCTTCCACATGAACTCCCGGCCGTCCACCAGCACTTTCATTTCATCAGCATTGAGGAACTCTTCGGTGGTGAGGCGCTCCAGCGACTCGACACCAAACTGGCGTTCAGCTATCCAGCCTATGATCTGCAGGTCTCGCAGTCCGCCGGGGGACCCTTTTACATTCGGCTCAAGGTTATATTCCGTGTCCGCGAACTTGTGGTGCCGGGCGCGCTGTTCTTCCAGCTTGGCGCGGAAAAACTCTGCACTTGGCCACATTTCTTTTGGCCCTGTGCGGCGGCGAACATCCTGCATCAGGGTCTCTGGGCCGCGCAGCACACGGGCTTCCATCAGGTTGGTGAGAATGGTGATGTCCTCGCGAGCTCCGTCCACGCAATCCTGAACGGTACGTACGCTATGGCCGATATCCAGACCTATATCCCACAGACGGGTGAGAAATGCCTCAATCTGACCTGAAGCGTCCTCGTCGTTTTCTCCCAGTAACACCATTATGTCGATGTCTGAATGTGGGTGCAGTTCACCGCGACCGTAGCCGCCTACCGCGACGAGTGAGATGTCACTTTCGGGCCAGTCGTGGGTGTCCCACAAGGATCCGAGCAACTGGTCCATGAAGGCCGCGCGCTGGCCCAGCAGCAGGCCGGCTCGGGCGCCAGCGCGAAATTGCTGGTGCAGGTACTGCGTACAATGGTTTATGGCGTCTTTACAGGCCTGGACGGTCTTGCCCTGATCCAGGCTTTTAGTGAAAGCGCGTGGGTCAAAGGCGTCGCGGGGAAGAGGGGGTAGGGATGTGGCCAAGAGAGTCCTCAAAACGGTTCGTTTGAGCGGCGGGTGAATATCTCGCAGCCCTCGGATGTCACGCCAAGCGTATGCTCCCATTGAGCGGAGAGACGACCGTCGCGTGTGGTCACCGTCCACCCGTCTTTCTGATTGAGTCGTGTCTGTCGTTTGCCGGCGTTGATCATGGGTTCTATGGTAAATGTCATGCCTTCCTCCAGAACCAGGCCCGCACCTTTCTTGCCATAGTGCAGCACTTGCGGGTCTTCGTGGAAAACTTTGCCGATGCCGTGGCCGCAGTACTCGCGTACCACCGAGTAGTAGTTCTTCTCGGCGTGCTGCTGGATGACTGCGCCGATGTCGCCCAGGGTGGCGCCGGGCCTGACGATCTCCAGTGCCTGGTAAAGGCACTCCTGGGTGACCTGAATGAGACGCTGCGCGTGAGGTGCTACGTCGCCAACCTGCACCATGATGCTGGAGTCGCCATGGTAGCCGTCCACGATGACCGTGACGTCAATATTGATGATGTCGCCGCTCTTCAGTTTCTTGGTGTCAGAGGGGATGCCATGGCATACCACATCGTTGATGGAGGTGCAGATGGATTTGGGGAAGCCGTGGTAGTTCAGTGGAGCAGGGATAGCGCCCTTGGCGATGATGTATTCGTGACAGATGCGATCCAGTTCCCCGGTTGTCACACCAACCTCGACCTTCGGTTCGATCATTTCCAGCACTTCTGCTGCGAGTGCGCCCGCAACTCGCATTTTTTCCAGCTCGTCCGCTGTCTTGATCGATACGCCCATATTCAACTCATTGATTCTATTGGATAAAAAGCCATTTTTGGCCACTTTCTGGCCGGCCGGGGTGGCACATTCTAACGCATTCGCAGCAGCAGCGGGTAACACCCGGTGGAAGTGGGGCTATTTTTACCTTTATTCGCCACAGTGCCTATGGTATAAAGCGCGCCTCATTTTTGGCGGCAGCTCCCCTTTCGGGAGGGGCCCCAATAAAGTGGGAAACCAACGACACACACATATCGTCACCTTTTCCAGGGTGCCGTCCGCCGTCAGGCAGAGGGTTTGGAGCAGGGGGTATGTGGAGGACTAACCCAAAAAACCAAGGTAATTATTATGTCGCAAGTAAGCATGCGCGACCTGCTGCAGGCAGGCGCCCACTTCGGTCACCAGACCCGTTACTGGAATCCAAAAATGGACCAGTACATATTTGGCGCCCGGAACAAGATTCACATCATCAACCTCGAGCACACCGTTCCTGCGTTCAATGAAGCGCTGGATTTGGTCAAGCGCCTGGCCTCAAACAAGAACAAGATCATGTTTGTAGGTACCAAGCGTGCAGCGGGCAAAATCATGAAAGAGCAGGCCGAGCGCGCAGGCCAGCCCTATGTCAGCCATCGCTGGCTGGGTGGGATGCTCACCAATTACAAAACCATTCGCGCGTCTATCAAACGTCTGCGTGAGCTCGAAGCACAGCAGGCTGACGGCACCTTCGATCGGCTGACCAAGAAAGAGGCGCTGATGCGTACTCGCGACATGGAGAAGCTGGAGCGTTCCATAGGTGGCATCAAGGACATGGGCGGCCTGCCCGATGCCTTGTTTGTTGTTGATGTGGATCACGAGCGTATTGCCATAACCGAGGCCAACAAGCTGGGTATACCGGTTATCGGTATCGTTGATACCAACAGTAATCCTGACGGCGTAGACTACGTGATTCCCGGAAACGACGACGCGATCCGCGCTATCAAGCTCTACGTGACGGCGGTTGCCGATGCGTGTCTTGAAGGTCGTGCCGAAGGTGGTGAGGCTGTCGCCAGCAAGAGCGACGAATTCGTTGAGGAAACCGGCGAGGCGGCTGCCCCTGAGGTAGCTGAGTAAGCGGTTTTCCCCGAGCGCTGTCGGCGATGACAGCGCCGCGCATACAAAATCACCCCCGGCGCAATGGCGACCGGGGTTTTTTATTTCCAAAATCCTATTTCTCTGGATTGCACAGGAGGAAACAATGTCAGCAAAACTCGTAAAAGAACTTCGTGAGCGTACCGGCCTGGGCCTGCTCGAGTGTAAGAAAGCCCTGGCAGCCGCCGACGGTGACGTAGACAAAGCGATTGAAGAACTGCGCAAATCCAGTGGTATGAAAGCGGCGAAAAAAGCGGGCCGAACAGCCGCCGATGGCGTTGTCGCCACGCGTATTGCCGACGACGGCAGCTATGGCGTAGTGGTCGAAGTGAATTCAGAGACCGATTTCGTAGCCCGCGACGACAACTTCCTGGCATTCGTAAACCGGGTGGTCGATGGTGCTTTCACCGATAAGCAAACCGATGTCGCTGCACTGATGGAAGGTGAGTTGGAAGCCGCCCGTGAAGCACTGGTTCAGAAGATCGGTGAGAATATCAGTGTACGGCGCATTGAACTTGTCAGCGCTGATGCCGGAGTAGTGGGGGCCTATGTTCACGGAAACAACCGCATTGCAGTACTGGTAGAACTCAAGAGCGGCGACCAGGACCTGGCCAAAGACGTGGCGATGCATGTTGCCGCGGTTAACCCGCAAGTGGTATCGCCCGCAGACATGCCAGAGGACGTTATCGCCAAGGAAAAAGAGATTTACACTGCTCAGGCGCAGGAGTCGGGTAAACCTGCTGAGATCATCGAAAAGATGATTGGAGGACGGGTTAAGAAGTTTCTTGCAGAGAACTCACTCGTTGAGCAAGCCTTCGTCAAGGACCCCGATGTGACGGTTGGCAAGTTGGTCTCTGCTGCCGGCGCCGAAGTCGCTTCTTTCGTTCGCTTTGAAGTGGGCGAAGGCATCGAAGTAGAGAAAGTGGATTTTGCCGACGAGGTGGCGGCCCAACTGAACGGTTGATTGCTGCATCAGTGCGCTATCCAATAACGGGGCTTCGGCCCCGTTTTTATTTTTAGCGCCCACATAAATGTTCATTAGTACCGTTTTGGCTTATCTCGCGGAATAACTTGGGCCAGCAGTCGTCACATGTATAATTCCTGCCACGTCCCCAAAATCAGTGCTGACTTAACATGCCCAGAGATGACATCGATAACATTCCCCCCATTGTCCCCTCGCGCGACCGGGAGTTCTCGCCCGGGGCC